>JACQTG010000225.1 GCA_016210895.1 Acidobacteriota bacterium | reverse complement strand
GTGACCGGGATGGAGGTGATGGAAAATCTCACCCGCAACATCACCAACGTCCAGAAGGTAATTCGAGAAGCCGTGCGCCTAATGCCGGCAGGGCGCGCTTGCAAGTGCGCGAGCGCTCTCGCCCATGCCATCATTACCACACCGGAGAAAATCCCCGCCAGCACGAAGAAGAAGCTCGCCGCCCTCTTGTGCAAGTACGTCAAGTAGTCCCCCGGTTCCGCCACTGGTGTAGAATCGTGCAACGCAGCCGAGGAGCAGTGGCATGCCGATAATGGATCTGACGCCCACCATCGTTTTGAAGCTTGCGCTGGCAGCCGCCCTGGGGGGGCTGGTCGGGCTGGAGCGCGAGCTGCGGGGCAAGCCCGCGGGCCTGCGCACGAATATGTTCATCTGCGTGGGCTCCGCCCTGTTTACGATTTTGTCCGAGGCCTTGGCCGCACGCGTCGGCGGCGATGCCACGCGCATCGCCTCGCAACTCATCCCCGGGATTGGCTTCATCGGCGCTGGCTCGATTATCCGGGCACGTGGCTCGGTGATGGGGTTGACCACGGCCGCTACGATTTTCGTCATGGCCAGCATCGGAATGGCGGTGGGTGGCGGCATGTTCTGGACGGGGGTTTTCATGGCCGTGCTGATCCTGCTGGCGCTCTCGGTTCTGGGATGGCTCGAGCGACGGATGCACCTGAAGACCGAGCTGCGCATCTACCGCGTCCTGGGACAAACGGCCGAAGGGGTCTTGAATCCGTTGTCTCAGGTGGCTCGGGCGCGCGACCTTGCGTTGCACAACCTCACGTGTCGGCGTCGCGACGATCTCTATGAAGTGGAGTTTGAGCTGGACGCTGCGACCAACGTACACCAGGGCCTCTTTCAGGAATTGAACGCGCTCAACGTCCGCTGCGAAATTGTGCAGTTGCCCTACGGGGAGCGGGAAGAGTCGGGGCGACTGCTCTAAGAAACCAGGTTACCCGTTAACCAGGCGTCGGAGGAGAACAATTCCCGCGCAATCTGACGGATGCGCTGGCGCTCCCGTCGGGTGTGCCGCACGGCGACTAGATAGGGCAGAAAAAGAAGCGGAGAAAGAGAAACGCTCAGCAGGATGTTCTTGAGGCGGGCGAACGGGGCGTAGTCACGCAGCCGATTGTGGAGAGCGTTCGGGTAGTAGCGCAGCACCACGCCGTAAATATCAGCGGCAATGGCCCAGTGGTTGGCGTGCCGGCCAGCGACGAACGTGCGCCCCTGACGGATATCCTCCAGGAATTTCTCCTTCGTGCGCGCGCAGGAAGCCGTATACGTTCGACCGATGCGGCGCAGGGTGTGGGCATCGCTGCCGCCAATGATGGAACATTTCTTCCCGGCTGTGGCAAAAAACTCCACCAACTGGGCAATGAGCTGGTTGTGCTCGCGCTGCATAGCCCCATTGCGAATCTCGTAGATGCGGAAGAGCGCCACGATGTGGCGAACGAAATCGCGCAGGTGTTCCACGCGGTCAAAATCGTGGAAGAAATGGTTTAGGGCAAACAGGATTTCGTGCTGGTGGAGGTAAGCAACGAGTTCAGCGGCGTTGCCGCGCAGGGCTTGGATTTCGCGGTGCTGGGCTTCCGTGATGTTGTAGACACCAACGTGAATGGAATGGCCGAACTCGGGGACGCAAGCAGTGACTTCTTCGCTGATGATGAAGTCGTCGAGGTCGGGGAACTCGTCCAGCACTTCCAGGCAGCCGGTGATGGAGTCATGGTCGGTGATGGTCACGAGGTCCATGTCGCGCTTCTTGGCGGCGAAGTAGACATCGCGTGGTCGCGAGTAGCAATCGCGCGGGCGGAGGAAGCGCAAATGCTTCGCCTCGCGGGAATGATAGCTGTGGACGTGCAGATCCGCCTTGAAGAGGTTATTGGCCATGGCTGCCCAGACGGGGGTGTTATACTAGCGGCGAAAGAACTGGCTGGCAACACCTTTGTCGAAGTTCCTGGCCCAGTTCCGCGCCACCTGGACCGCCGCCTTCATTTTCCTCTACATCTTTGTTGTCGGCACGCCCGTTTTGATTCATGCCTGGCTGGCGAAAAGGATAGACCTACTCTATCGCATCGGCTGGAGCGGCGGCTGGCTGGCCTTGCGGCTCGGCGGTGTCCGGCTCGAGGTCCGCGGGGTGGAGAATTTTCCGCCCAACCAGTGCCTCTATATGGCCAACCACCAGAGCAACGTGGACCCACCGGCTTTATTCATTGTCCTGCCGCCGCGCATCGCTTTGATGGGAAAGAAGGAAGTGTTTTCGATTCCTATCTTGGGCGCCGGACTGCGCCTGGGTGGGTTCGTACCAGTGGATCGCGCCGACCCCGAGGCCGCACGGGCCTCCGTGGATCGGGCGCTCGAGGAAGTTCGAAAAGGAACAACCTTCCTCGTCTTCCCCGAGGGAACCCGGAGCCCGGATGGGTGCTTGCAGCGCTTCAAGCACGGCGTGTTCGTACTAGCGATTCGGGCCGGCCTCCCCATCGTGCCGATTACCCTGGACGGCGGGGACGCGATCATGCCGAAAAGGAAGTGGGAGCTTCGGCCGGGCACCTTCCGCATCACGATTCATCCGCCGGTGCCGACTACGGGATTGACACTCGACGATCGAAGCGAACTGGCGCGGCGCGTACGCGAGATTGTGGCCTCGGCGCTGCCGCCCGAGAAGCGCGGGGTCGAGGCGGCCGCGGCCGTGGCCGGCGTGGGGGTTTCAGACGAGCTTGGACTTTGAGCGCGGCTTCTTTTTTTTCTGTGCATCCACCTGTTCTCGGAGTGCGCGCAACTCGTCATAGAGTTCGGGCAGGCGCGCGTAGAGCACGGCGCACTTGAGCCACAGGCGATTGTAAATCGCCGGGTAACCGGAAACCGTCTGTCCCGCAGGCACATCGTTGGGGATTCCGGTCTGCGCGGTGGCGCGCGCGCCGTCGCCGATTTCGCAGTGGCCGGCCACGCCCACCTGACCAGCGAGAATCACGTCTGTGCCCACGCGCGTGCTGCCGGCCAGACCCACCTGCGCGCAGAGCAGGCTGTTTTCGCCCACGGTGGAGGCGTGGCCGACTTGGACGAGGTTGTCGAGTTTGGCGCCGCGCGCGATACGAGTTTCCCCCACGGTGGCGCGGTCCACGCAGCTATGGGCCTGCACTTCGACGTCGTCCTCGACCACCACGGGGCCGGACTGAACAATTTTGTAGTAGCGGCCGTCGTTCTGCCGGGCGAAGCCGAAGCCATCGCAGCCGATAATGGCGCCATTCTGCAGCGTGACGCGTTGGCCGAGCCGGCAGTGTTCGCGCACAACGGCGTGGGAATGAGCCGTGAAGTCGTCGCCGATGCGCGCGCCGCGGTAAATCACGACAAAGCTGTGCAGCCGGCAGCGGTCGCCGACTTCCACGTCCTCATCAAGGAAGCAGTAGGGACCGATGGAGGCATCGCGGCCAATGCGCGCGCGCGGCGAGATGACGGCCGTAGGGTGGATGCCGGCAGGAAACGCGGGCGGCCGGTAGAACAGCTCGAGCGCGCGCGCGAACGTCAGATAGGGATTGTCCGACCGCAGGGTGGGCAGGGGCAAGTCTTCGAAATCTTGAGAGACGATAATGGCGGCGGCCCGAGTCTGGCGAAGTTTGCGCCGGTAGCGCGGATTGGTCAGGAAGGTGAGATCACCCGGCCCGGCGCTTTCGATGCCAGCGACAGCGCGAATCTCTACTTCACTGTCTCCTGTAAAGGCACATCCCAGTTGTTCAGCCAGTTGGTGTAGCTTCATCGTTTTCTCTCCGGCTCTGTCTGTCGGGACGATTTTAGCGGATGCTTGGAGACACCCGAAATAGGAAGTCTTCAGGCAGGAAAGAGGCCGGGTTGGCGCGCAGGAGCCGGAGCGCGCCGGCGGCGTGTGCCGGTGGGAGGGATGACGCCAAGCACGCGGAGTTCAGCGAGCGCCGCCTTGGGGACGAAAACTTTTTGGTGGTCAGCCATAAACTGCGGCGGCGTGAGCAGGTAGCCGTAGGGGCTCAGGTGCAGAAGGTCGTTGACGAGGACGCCCTCCAGCGTGGTGTCGTCGCGGAAGTGGAGGCGGACCCAGAGCCCTTCCAGGCGTGGCCGGCGCGCGAAAACGCGCGGGGAGGGAGGCAGGGGCTGGTCCCAATTGCGCACGAACCAGACTGCACGTACCTCGCGCCAGGGGAGCCGCCGCACCTGTCCCTGGTCGTCCAGCAGCTCCATTCCGTCCTCCTGTTCGAACTGACGCGGGTTGACGTAGCCCCGCACCGTGTTTCCTCCTTCACATTCCACCAAGACCTTCTTGTGGGTGGAGGATGGTTTGTGATTCACGGCCGCCTCAAATCGGCGCGCAGGCGCAGGATTTACGCTTTGTGACGCCTATGCTAATATGAGCGCGGATTGCGGTCAATTGGCGGCGCCTGACACACATAGCAGTTGACGGAAAAGCAGCAGATTCTCCGCTCAGCCGGCCTGGTCAGCATTGTCACTCTTCTCAGCCGCTTCCTCGGATACGCGCGCGACTTAGCCCTGGCCATTCTGCTCGGTACCTCCCTCGCGGCCGATGCCTTTGTCATTGCCTTCCGCATCCCCAATTTGCTCCGGCGCCTCACCGCCGAAGGAGCGATGACGGGCGCCTTTGTGCCCGTGTTTTCCCACTACCGCGCCGAGCGCACGGGCGAGGCGTGGGAGTTTGCCGAGCGGATGTTCTGGACGTTGGCCAGCGTTCTCGCCGGGGTTACGCTTCTCGGGATCGTGTTTGCGCCAGCGATTGTGCGGGTGTTTACGCTCCTCAGCCCGACGCCGGGCGAATGGTCACTGGCTGTTCTGCTGACGCGCATTATCTTTCCGTACTGTGTGCTGATTGCCTTGGCTGCGCTGGCGAGCGCCACGTTGAACACGCTGGGCGTGTTTGGTCTTCCTG
>JACQTG010000222.1 GCA_016210895.1 Acidobacteriota bacterium | reverse complement strand
GTGCCGAAGAGTTCGCAAAAGCCGGTGGGCCTGATATGAAACGAATCGTTGAGATCAGTCGGGAACACGGCATCGAGTATGTTGAAGAGACCCACGATGCCTAAACTTATGGGGCCGGCCATTGTCGCCTGCACAAACCGACGACGAAGGCTCTCACCGCACCGGCTCGCCTAAATCAACCCTGGCCTTCGTCGCCGCTACCACAGGAGGCAGTTGATTCCCAGGACGGGAAGGATTCTCAAAAAGTTCATCGTGTTCATGGTTCTCACCGTGTGTACGGTTCTCACGGTTCTTAGACGTGCAGGCAGTTTTCTGGTACGAGAACAGCAGGAAGGCAAAGGAGGGTTGAATACAACATATGCAGGAGCAGGATGCAGGGATGGAAGGGTAATGTTTTCCGGCATTTAGTGCATTTTATGCAAAAACCCCCCAGGGGGTGCAGGAGGCTGAGCAGGATGCTGAAAACGCCGAGGTATTGTCACAAGCAGATTCCTCCCCCGCCCTTTCCGCCACGCTTCGACCCAGCTCAGGGTGGCCCGAGCCCCGAACCTTCGGGGTCGAGGGCCAGCCGCCGGAGCGGGTGTGAATCGCAAAGCCTGCCCACAGCGGAAAGGGCGGGCTCGGAATGACACGAGTACCTTTTTCAGCAGGCTGTTAGGGATACGATGAGCAGTTCGTGGGAGTTAGCCGAGGAGCAGCGGCGGCGGGAAATCCGTCGGCGAGTGCGCGAGATTTACGGGTGGAGTGATGAGGAGCCGCAGGCAGGGGCAGGGTGACAGGGTCGCTTCCTTAAGGACGAGGCGCAGGGGAAGTTGCGCGACCTGACCCCGTAGGCTAGAATCGAGAAGGACGGAGCGGGTTTTGCCGGATAAGGCCATCAGACGGATTGCGCTCGGCGCCGACCACGCCGGCTACCAGATGAAGGAACGCATCAAGGAGTTCCTGCAAAAAGCGGGCTACGAGGTGATTGATTTCGGCACGCATTCGGATGAATCAGTTGATTACCCCGACTATTCTCTGCCGGTCGCGCAGAGCGTAAGCAGCGCCGAGGCCGACCGCGGCATTTTGGTGTGCGGTACGGGAATCGGCACGGCGATGACGGCGAACAAGATACCCGGTATCCGCGCCGCCAACTGCAACGACACCTACACGGCCCGGATGGCGGCGGAGCACAACGACGCCAATGTGCTGACCGTGGGCGCGCGTGTGGTCGATGCCGACCACGCCATCGCCATCGTCAAAGAGTGGCTGAACACCACTTTCCAGGGCGGACGCCACCAGCGGCGCATCGACAAGATCACCCAAGTTGAGCGCGAGCGTATGGCGGCTGTCAAGCGATGACCAACCAATCTTCGGCGCGCCTGAACCGGCCTCTGCGCGAGGTTGACCCCGAGGTCTACGAAGCCATCCGCAACGAGGTGCGCCGGCAAGCGCAAGGGCTGGAGCTGATCGCCTCGGAGAACTTCACCAGCGAGGCGGTGCTCGAAGCCACGGGCTCGGTCTTCACCAACAAGTACGCCGAGGGCTATCCCGGCCGGCGCTACTACGGCGGCTGCGAGTTCGTCGACGTGGTCGAGTCGCTCGCCCAGGAGCGGGCGAAGAAACTCTTCGGCGCCGAACACGCCAACGTCCAGCCGCACTCCGGCACCCAGGCCAACATCGCCGTCTATGAAGCCATGCTGAAAGAGGGCGATCCGGTGCTGGGGATGAACCTCGCCCACGGTGGCCACCTGACCCACGGGCACCCGCTCAACTTTTCCGGCAAGCACTACCGCTTCGTCCCTTACGGCGTGCGCAAGGATACCGAGACAATTGACTACGACGAGGTGGAGCGGCTGGCGCGGGAGCACAAGCCGAAACTCATCGTCGCCGGCGCCAGCGCCTATCCCCGCGTCATCGACTTTGGCCGCTTCGCCGACATCGCCCGCCAGGTCGGTTGCCCGTTTATGATGGATATGGCGCACATTGCCGGCCTGGTCGCCGCCGGCGTTCATGCCAGCCCGGTGCCGCACGCCGACTTCGTCACCAGCACAACCCACAAGACGCTGCGCGGTCCCCGCAGCGGCTTCATCCTCTGCCGGGAGGCTTTTGCCAAGGAGCTGGACAAGAACGTGTTCCCCGGTGGCCAGGGCGGCCCGCTCGTGCACGTCATCGCGGCCAAAGCGGTTTGCTTCAAGGAAGCGATGGAGCCGGATTTCCGCGCCTACCAGGAGCGGATTGTGGCCAACGCGCGCAAGCTGGCCGAAACCCTGGCCGGGCGCGGCTTCCGCATCGTCTCCGGCGGCACGGATACGCATCTGCTGCTGGTGGATGTTTACGCGCGCGGGATTATGGGACGCGACGCGGAGCGCTGGCTCGAGCAGGCCGGGATTACGGTCAACAAGAATGCGATTCCTTTTGACACCTTGCCGCCGCTCAAAGCCAGCGGCATCCGCATCGGCACGCCGGCCCTCACCAGCCGCGGGATGAGCCCGGCGGAGATGGAATTGATCGGCAACTGGATCGCCGATGCCCTCGAGCACATCGGCGACGAGGCGGTCATCGGCCGCATCCGCGGCCAGGTCAGCGAGCTCACCGCACGCTTTCCGCTCTACGAGTTGCGTAGCGAAGAAGTCGCCGCTCCGTCCGGGCGCGTTCGCTAGGCTTCCTTTCGCGGACAAGCTGGATTATGAACATTGCCCTCGACATCCGCCGCATTCAGGACTTCGGCGCCGGAACCTACACACGGAACCTCGTCCGGCAACTCGCCCGCCTCGACCCGGTGCACCGGTATTGGCTCGTGGGCACGGCCGACGACGTCGGCGAACTCGGCTCGCTGCCCGAGAATTTTTGTCCGCTTGACTGGGATGGCGTCGACGGGCGCTGGCGGCACGCCTGGCGGCTGAGCTGGCGGTTCCATCAGCTCAAGATTCGCCTCTACCACATCCCGTATCTCGCGACGCCGCTGATGGTGCCCTGCCCCTATATCC
>JACQTG010000211.1 GCA_016210895.1 Acidobacteriota bacterium | reverse complement strand
TTTCTCGTCTACCTTTTCCACCGGCGTCTGCGCCGCGTCGGCCGGCGCAACCTCGAGCTTGTCTTCGCGGAGCTGCGGCCTGCCGAGCGCGAAGCCATCCTGCGGAGGGGATTTCGCCAACTGGGCTGGCTCTTGGCTGAATTTGCCCGCTTTCCTCGCCACACGCCGGAAACGATGGAAGAGGTCATCGTTTACGACGGCTACGAGAACTACGCGCGGGCAGTTGCGGCCGGCCGGGGTGTCCTCTACCTGACCGCGCACATGAGCGCCTGGGAGCTGAGCTCGTTTGCCCACTCTGTTTACGGGCACCCGCTCGCCTACCTGAATCGTCCCCTCGACAACCCACGGGTGGACTCCTTGATCAACCGCTATCGGTGCCTGTGGGGCAATGTGGCTGTGGATCGGCGCAATTCGGCGCGGCCGGTGCTCGAGCGCCTGCGCCGCGGCGGCGCGGTGGGTATCCTGATTGACCAAAACGTGCTGCCGGAGGATGGAGCCGTGTTTGTGGACTTCCTCGGCCATCCTGCCGCCACCACCACCGGCTTGGCGCGGTTTGCCCTGCGCACGGGCGCCGCTGTCGTGCCCGCGCTGGTCTTCTGGGACGAATCGCTGGGCAAGTACCGCCTGCGCTTTGATCCACCGGTGGAGCTCGTGCGCACGGGCAATCAGGACACCGACGTAACCGCTGCGACCGCACGCTTCAACCAAGTGCTGGCTGACTACGTGCGTCGCCACCCCGACCAGGGGCTCTGGGTCCACCGCCGCTGGCGTACCCGCCCGCCCGGCGAGCCGCCTCTTTACAGCATCTAGCCTAGCTGCCTCACGCTCAGGTATGTGCTTGGGCAGGGCACGGCTTTAGCCGTGCCGAAGAACGCAGACAAAGCTTTGGGCTTTAGCCCCTGAGGCTTCTTGATCTATTCCCGGCAGATGCCGCGCTCGGAGGCGCGGATGAAGGCTACGAAGTAATGTGCTTCCTCGGTGGCAATTTCCTGCTCAATGCGCTCCAGGGCAGCCGCCAGCGGCAGCTTCGACCGGTAGAGGAGATGGTAGGCTTTCTTCAGCGCGGAGATTTTCTCCGCCGGCATGCCGAACCGCCGCAGGCCGACAAGATTGAGTCCCTTGACCGCCACGTCGAACTCTGCGGCGAGGAGAAACGGGGGCACGTCCTGGATCACGCGCACGTTCCCGCCCACCATGGCCAGCTTGCCGACGCGGCAGAACTGGTGGACCATGGCGCCTCCGCCCAGCGTAGCGTAATCCTCGATGACGACGTGCCCGCCCAACAGCACGTTGTTGGCGAGTGTCACGTGGTCGCCGACGCGGGCGTCGTGGCCGACGTGCACACCCGCCATCAGGAAGCTATCGCTTCCGACCGTTGTCGCCCCTCCGGACTGTGCGCTGCGGTGGATGGTGACGTGCTCGCGGATGACTGCGCGCGCGCCAATGATGAGCTGGCTCGCTCCCCCCTGGAAGTTTCTGTCTTGCGGGTCGTCGCCCAACACCGCACTGCTGGCTACGCGACACCCTGCTCCCAGCCGCACCCCGGACCGGACGACTACGTGCGACGCCAGCCGCGTGCCTTCGCCTATCTCGACCTCGTCGTCAATGATGGAGTAGGGCCCGATGGCGCCCGCGCGCGGCAACCGCGCGCGCGGCGACACGATGGCAGTGGGGTGAATCTCCATCGTCAAGTCAGGTCTTGGGCCGGTAGCGGTCAGGGTCGGCGAAGAAATCCACCACCAGCACGCGGCTGTTGAAGCGCGCCGAATGCACCGTGCCGGCCGGAATATAGTAAGAGTCGCCCTTGCGATAGGTGCGGGTCTCGCTGCCGATGGTCAGCACCATTTCGCCTTCGACCACGATGCCCCATTGCGCGCCGTGGGCGTGCGGTGGCACTTCCCCAATCGGGGCAATGTCCATAAACACGACCTGCCCCTGCGGGCTCGCGAGCAGCCAGCCGCGAATCCCGGGGAATGAGATGTCAGCTTCTGGCAGGGCTTCGATAGGCGGGGGAAAAGGTGGATTGGCCACGGGCCCTCCTCTGCAAGCGAAACACGCGCGCCGTTGAGTCCTTCCGCGGGCCTCGCCCAGGCCTAGCCTATGCAAAGCTCCGCCTGCCTGCAAGCCTGCGTCCACGGGTTTCCGTTATACTGCGTCTGTGCCTGCCTGCAGCGGGCACGTGCGAATTCCGGCAGGAGACGAGCGATGCGGACGACGGTAGGTGAGATTGCCGCCTATGTGGGCGGGGAAGTGGTGGGCGATCCGAAGACGGAGGTCACGGGCTTTGCCAGCCTCGAGCGGGCCGGACCCGGCGATCTGGTCTATGTAGAAGGGGAAAAGCACGCGGAGCTGGGCCGCGCCTCGGCAGCAAGTGCCGTGTTCGTGGCCCGCGATGTATCCGTCCCGGGAAAAGTCATGATTCGGGTCGCCAACCCCAAGCTGGCCTTCGCCCGCGCTGTCGAGTGGCTTGCGCCCGAGCCCCGTATGGCCCCTGGGATTCATCCCACCGCGCTCGTGGCACCGAGCGCACAACTGGGACAAAACGTGGCGGTGGGTCCCTACGTCGTGATCGAAGCCCACGCACGCATTGCCAACGACTGCCAGATTGGCGCGGGCTGCTACGTGGGGGAACGGGCAGAGCTGGGCGAGGGCTGCGTGCTGTTTCCGCGGGTCACGCTCTGTGGCAATGTCCGGCTGGGCGCGCAGGTGCGCATCCACTCCGGCACCGTGGTGGGCAGCGACGGCTTTGGCTATGTGTTTGCCGAGGGCAGCTACCACAAGTTCCCGCAGCGGGGCAGGGTCGAGATCGGCGACGATGTCGAGATTGGCGCCAACTCGGCGATTGACCGCGGCGCGCTTGACGCCACCGTCATCGGCCGCGGCACCAAGCTCGACAACCTCGTCCACGTTGCCCACAACGTCCGCATCGGCGAGCACTGCGTGCTGGCCGCGCAAACCGGCGTGTCGGGGAGCTCGACGTTGGGCAACTACGTAGTCGCGGGCGGCCAAGTGGGCATTGCCGACCACGTGCGCATCGAAGACCGCGCCGTCCTGGGCGCACAGGCGGGCATTCCCACCGGCAAGCGCATTCTGCGCGAACACACCGTCTGGGGAACGCCGGCCCGCCCGCTCGAAGAATTCAAGAAAGCCTACGCGTATTTCGCGCGGCTGCCGGAGCTGGCCGCGCGCCTCGAGGCCCTGGAGAAAAAACCCCGACGTCGCCGCAAGCGCGCTTGACCGAGAGGAGTAGGAACAAGCATGGGCGGCATAGGCCTCTAGCCTGTGGTTTGACAGGCCAAATCAGTGCCCACTAAGATGCCCGTGTCCCCGTCGTCTAGTCAGGCCTAGGACGTCCCGATCTCGTCGGGAAAACGCGTGGTTCAAATCCCGCCGGGGACGCCACAAGCTTGGCGCCGGCGCGTCCCTGCCCTGAGCGAAGTCGAATGGGCCGGGGACGCTTCCTGAGTCTGTGGTTGCGTGGGGCTCAGCCGAAGGCTATCATACGGAGAAGAGGGCGGCGGTCGTCTGAACCTTCCCGCGGAAATTGAAAAAGCCGACGCCGATTCTTTCTGATGAACGCCGGCGTTAGACCAGGCGGGCTTCCTGCTCCCCAGGAAGACCTGACCGGAACGCAGCTTGGTCGCTACCAGGTGGTTGCCAAGCTGGGCGAAGGGGGGATGGGCGAGGTCTATCAGGCCCAGGACACGACTCTGCGCCGGTCGGTGGCGTTGAAGCGCCTGGCGCCGCACCTGGCCGGCGATCAGGCCCAGAAGCACCGGCTCCTGCGGGAAGCCCGCGCCGCCTCCGCCCTCAACCACCCCAACATTGCCACCCTGTTCGACGTGTTGGAGGCGGGCGGGGAAACCTACTTGGTGATGGAACTGGTGGCGGGCGAGCCGTTGCGCAGCCGCCTGGGCCGGCCCCTAGCGCTCGACGAGTGCCTGCACATTGCGCGCCAGTGCGCCGAAGCCCTCGAGGCAGCCCACAGCCGCGGCATCGTTCACCGTGATATCAAGCCGGAAAACATCCTGCTCAGCCCGGACGGCCGGGTGAAGATTCTCGACTTCGGCATCGCCCAGCGTCTCCCGCTGGACGACGCTGACACCGCCACCACGGAGACGGCCACCGTGCGCGGCACACTGCGCTACCTGGCTCCGGAAGTGCTCGAGCAAGGTGAACCCGACGGTCGCGCCGACCTGTTCTCCCTCGGTGTGGTGCTCTACGAGATGCTGACCGGTCGCCACCCGTTCGAGGCCCCGACCGCGAGCGGTCTTCTGGCGCGCATCCTGACCGAAACCCCTGCACCGCCGAGCCGCCACAACCCGGACGTTTCTCCCGAAGTGGATCGCATAGTCACGAAACTGCTCGCCCGTGACCCGGCTCAGCGCTACCCCGCAGCGCGCGCCCTGCTCGGCGACCTGGAACAGCTCGAACGCCAGCCAGTCTCGAGGGGGAGGCGTTGGCTGACAACACGTCGGGCGGCGCTGCTGGCCGCGGGCGTGGCGGTCGTCGCCGTGGTGCTTCTCCATCAGGGGAGAAGGGCGCCGGAGGCTTCAGCACGCTACCTGGCCATCGAGCCGTTCAAGAGCTTGGCCGAGGACCCGGAAACGTCTTTCTTTGCGGACGGCTTCACCGAGGCTCTCATCGCACGGCTTGCTGGGCTGGGCGGAATCTACGTTGTCCCGGCCACGGCCGACATTGGCGCTTCGCTGGTCCTCGAAGGTGGGGTGCAGCGCAGTGGCGACCGATTGCGCATCACCTATCGGCTCGTGGACCGCAAGCGGCGAGTTTCCCTCGGAGGAGATGTGCTCGACGGCCAGGTGGCGGAGATTTTCACCCTCCAGGACCGACTGACAGCCGACATTGGCCGCCGCCTGCGGGCCCAGTTTGGCTTGGCGACGAGCTATGCGGCCCACGCTCCACCCACGGAGAATATCACCGCATACGATTTCTATCTCCAGGCGCGCGGCTATCTGGCCCGCTACGACCAGGAAGACAATGTCGACATCGCCGCCGAGCTCTTCCAGAGGGCATTGGCGCAAGATCCGCAGTTTGCCCTGGCCCAGGCGGGCTTGGGCGAAGCGTACTGGCGCAAGTACGAAGCCACAAAAGACAGCCAGTGGATCGAGCGCGCGCGAGCCGCCAGCCAGGCCGCCGTCGAACTCGACGACCGCTTGGCTGCCGTTCACGTCGCCTCTGGTACGGTTTATCGTGTCACCGGAGAGTATGAAAAGGCGGTGGCAGCCTTCGAGCGCGCCCTGGCGCTCGATCCCGCGAGCGATGCCGCCTACCGCGGCCTGGGCGCGGCCTACGAGGCCTTGAACCAACTCGACAAGGCTGAACACACCTACCGCCGTGCCATCGAAGTCCGCCCTGATTACTGGGCGGGCTACCATATGCTGGGTCGGTTCTACTATACCGAAGGGCATTACCGCGAAGCGGCGGCCATGTTCCAACGGGTAGTGGAACTGACCCCGGATAACGCCCCCGGATTCAGCAGCCTGGGTGGAATGTATTACTTCTTGGGAGACTTTGAACAAGCGGCCGCGATGTTTCGTCGCTCCTTGGAGATCGCTCCCACGGGCGTTGCCTACTCCAACGCTGGGACGATGTACTTCTTCGCTGGAAACTATCCGGAGGCTATCCGAATGTTTGAAAAGGCGGTCGAACTCGAGCCCCAGGACTACCGCCACTGGGGTAATCTCGCCGATGCCTATCGCTGGACACCCGGGCAGGAAGCCCGTGCACGCGGAGCCTACAGCCAGGCAATTGCCCTAGCGCGCGAGCAATTGAAAGTCAATCCGAGGCATCCCGACATCCAGAGTTCCCTATCGCTCTACTACGCAAAAACCGGTGAACCGGACCAGGCGCAGCGTGCGCTGCGGCAGGCACTCAGTCTGGCACCGAGCGACGTGAACGTGCAGTACAAAGCGGCTGTGGTCTGGAACTTGCTCGGTGACCAGGAGCAATCCCTGGCTGCGCTCGAGCAAGCTGTGCGCGCGGGTTACTCG
>JACQTG010000239.1 GCA_016210895.1 Acidobacteriota bacterium | reverse complement strand
GTGGCGATGCGGACGAGGCGGGAGCGGCGTGGCAGGCTTTCGAGCAGGCGGACGATCGCATCAGGGCACCCCAGCGCATCCAGGCGCAACTCGACCACACGGGCAGCCTTCTCGGCCCGAGCAAGCGCGCGGCGAAAAGCTGGCACGGTGGCCTCGGCGATGACAGCCGCGATGGGCTCAGACCCGAACGGCGAAGGCACAACCTGTTCCC
This sequence comes from Acidobacteriota bacterium, assembly GCA_016210895.1. The sequence continues at coordinate 8,468 of JACQTG010000239.1, read as the reverse complement.
CCGGGAGGGCAATAAACCTCGCTCTCTACCACAGGCTGCAAGCGGCTGTAAAGCCAGGGGCAAGAGCTGCGGGCATTTTCGGGCCCTGGAGGGCGCGCTGCCGAAGAAACCGGCAAAACTACCGAGCCCGGCAAGAGTTTTTCTTGACAAGGGAGGCAAACTTCGCTAGGGTTTCGGCCAACCCGCCTGCGGGCCGCGGGGATGGCGGCGCGCAGGCTGCACGCAGCGCCTACCCAGAAGTGAATGCTCAAGGCCTTTTGGCCTTCCGGAGGCCAGCCGTGACTGCAAGGTTAGTGGCCGTTGTTCTGCTTGCCAGTGCACTCCTACCCGTGAGTGCGTCCGCGCAGGAGGTACCCGCCGAAACCCAAGAGTACCAACCTCCTCTGCGCCCTTCCTATAAGGACGTCTATTGCGCCGGCTTCGTCAGTTCCACCCGCCTGCCGACCAGCTTGACCGTCATTGCCGCCGAGGATGCCATCGGACGCATGACGTACGGCCAGGGCGAGTTTGTCTACCTGAGCCAGGGCGGCAACGGCGGCGTGCAGGTGGGCCAGGAGTATTTGGTGGTGCGGCCGGTGCGAGACCCGACCAAGATTCAGAGTTTTCGTCCGCAAAACCGTATCCTCGGCAACATCGGCACCCTCTACCACGACGTGGGCCGCGTGCGCGTGCACGTCGTGCATGAGACCACCGCTACCGCCGAGATCGTGCACACGTGCGACCCGATGCAGAACACCGACATCCTGATTCCTTTCCAGGAGCGCCCGGTGCCGGACTATCGCGAAGCGGTCCAATTCGACCGCTTCGCCCCCTTCAGCGGTGGCGCCGTGGCGACGGTGGTTGCAGCCCGCGACTTTCCCACTCTGATCGGAACCGGCGACGCCATCTACATCAACCTGGGCACCGGCCAGGGGGTGAAGGTCGGCGACTACTTCCGCATCTTCCGCTACGGCACCGGAACCAGATATGAGGGAGCCAAGCGTGGCGGCAAGGCCCGCCAGCCTGGCTACCGGGAGCAGAACATCGGCTACCTGCCTACGAGGCGGGACGACTTGCCGCGTGAGGCACTGGGCGAGGCCATGGTGGTCTGGGTCGATGCGGAAAGCGCAACCGCGCTCGTCACCGGCAGCGTGCGCGAGATTCACCCCGGCGATTACGTCGAGTTGCAGCCGCCCGCCCTGCCTGTTGCCAGCCTGGTGATCGAGCCGCGCTCGATTGTGCGCGGCCAGTCAGCCGTCCTGAGCTGGGCGACAGGCAACAGCACAGACCGGGAAATCTCCCCGGAAATCGGCCCCGTGGACCGGCGCGGCACACGGCGCATCTCCCCGTCTGAAACCACCACCTATCGGCTGGCGGCCAGCGGCCCCGGCGGCGCTACGGAAGCTACCGCGACCTTGACCGTGGTCGAGCCGCCGCCTCCGCCGCCCCCGCCACCCGAACCCGAGCCGCTGCCGGTTCAGCCTGAGGTCTCACTGGACGACCTGTTCGCGCAGAATGTTCAGGACATCTTCTTTGATTTCGACAGCAGCAACATCCGCCCCGAAGCGCGAGCGGCGCTGGAACAGGCGGCCCAATTCCTGAACGCCTACGCGGACGTGCGGGTCCTGATCGAAGGCCACTGCGACGAAATCGGGACGCCCGCCTATAACCGGCGCCTGGGCGAGCACCGGACGGCTGCGGCCCGGGACGTCCTGGTTTCCCTGGGCGTCGACCCTGGTCGCATCAGCACGGTCAGCTACGGCAAAGAGCGGCCCTTTTGCACAGAGTCGGCCGAGGAAGCCTGCCGGCAGTTAAACCGCCGCGGACACTTCGTCCGCCAGTAAGCGCCTCCTGTCTCGCGGCGAACTCACCCCTTAGCCAAGCGCCGATTGTGTAGGCGGCGGAGTCTATTCAAAGGAGGGCCGCGCGAGCGAGGCCGGTTCGGACGCAGCCAGCGGCGCCTCGGACAAGACGAGGGCGGTAAAGGCTTCGAGCCGCGCCCCCTGCTTCCAGGCATCGGGTGCCAAGCCGGCTTTGCGACAGGTTTCGGCGAGGAAGGTTTCGCGGTCCCAGCCATACTCCACCGCCACCTGGGGCAGCAGCAGGCCGCGGTAGGGGCCGTCGGAAACCACCAGGCCGTGTCGGCCGACTTCGATCTCTTCCGGGCGAATCTCCACGCAGGGCGAGAGGAGAGAAATTTCGATTTCCACTTCCACTAGCTCGGCCAATTCCAGGGGAGCAAAGCGGGGGTCGCGAAAGGCTGCCGCCAGCGCGGCCTCGACCACGGTGGCGTAGAGGGGTTGATGCGCCTCCGGATAGCCGATGCAGCCGCGCAAGCGGCCCCGGCGACGCAAGGTGACGAAGGCAGCCCCCGGCTCACCCAGTGCGGCGTCGGGCAGGGAAGCACTCAGGAGCTTCACATCAAGCGGTTCGCCGCGCAGTCTGCCTTCCAGTATGCGCCGGGCCAACCACAGCAGATAGCGTTGTCCCTCAGGGCTGAGCGACGACATCCTGCGGTTTCTTCCTCGCGCGCGCGCGCAGTCGTTCGGCCCGCGCTTCCGAGAGGCGGCGGAGAATCGCCAAGCCCGCCGGGCGCTGCTTGATTCTGACGTCGAGCTTGCGCCAGAAGTCGCGGAAATAGTCCACCGCGCTGATGAGGGCGAAGACCACCACCAGCCCGAGCGCCAACTTTCCCCACGGGCGCAGCACCGCGTAGCGGCTGCCCACGACGATCAGACTGACTGCCACGACCTGAAGCGCCATCTTGGCCTTGCCCAAGTCGGAGGCGCTGATGGTGAAGCCCTCGGCGCTGGCGATGTTGCGCAGGCCGAGGACAGCAAACTCGCGGCCCACGATGATGACCACGACCCAGGCGGGCACCAAGCGCAGCTCCACCAGCGAGATGAAGGCGGCGCTGATCAACAGCTTATCGGCGATGGGGTCGAGCAGGATGCCGAGCGTGGTCACCTGCCCCCGCGTGCGCGCGAGGTAGCCGTCGAGCAAGTCTGTAAGGGCAGCACTGAAGAGAATCGCAATTGCCCATAGGTCGAAATTCTCCACCCGGGTGAGCAGCACCACAACCAGAAGCGGAACCAAGAAGATGCGGATGAGGGTAAGGGTATTGGGAAGGTTCATCGTCCCACTTCCCGGCGTCGGCTGGCGCTTAACCGACTCACTATACGCCCCGTGCCGGAGGCTGTCAAACCGGGTGTCACGGGTCAATAGGAGAAGGTCCTTAGGGCAAGAACTCCTTGTGCGACTATGAGTTCGCAGCTTAGGCTCTTAGCCTCTGTCTTGCCACACAATTGTGCAAAACTGATTGGCCGCTGAAGCGGCCTTGGGCAATCGCTAAGCCGCGGCGGGCAAATGTCGACCCAGCTCTAACTGCCTGATAAGATGTGTGTTGGGAAAGATGGAAGCTGGAGAGTTGGAGACGTCGCGTCCGACCTATAACCCGCCTCTATAGCCTCAATAAGTTCGACGTCCACACATTTTTCCACAGGCACAAAGCCTTTCCCACCTGCGCTTTACCGCCCCCTTTTCAGCCGCTGCACTGTTTGCTACCCCCGAGCGACTTTGATGTCATCGGCGCGGTCAGCTCTTGGATTCTGTCAACTGGCGGGCGAGAAACTCCGGAATGATGGCTTCGATACTCAATCGGCCATTGCGGTATCGTTGGCTCAAGACTTGGCCGTGTCGATGCAGGAGCGCAAGCGTCCGGCTGCGTGTCGGTGGGAATTCAAGCCGCACATGCACCGGCGCGCTGCCCGGCAGTGCGCGATCGAGCTCTTGGCGCAGCTCGTCGAGGCCCCAGCCAGCGAGGGCGGACACAAACACGCTCCCTGGCAGGTTGCGCAGCCGCGCGCGCTCATCCGGCGCCAGCAGATCGATTTTGTTGAACACGCGCAGCCGCGGCTTGGACTCGACGCCGATTTCGGCCAGCACTTTTTCGACTTCCACGTCCTGCTCGGTGTGACGCGGACTGGAAATGTCACTCACCTGCAGCACCATCTGCGCCTCCTGCACTTCTTCTAGCGTGGCGCGGAACGCGGCGATCAGGTCGGGCGGGAGGTCGCGGATGAAGCCCACCGTATCCGACAGCAGCACGCCTCGACCGGAGGGTAGGTGCACGGCCCGCACAGTGGGATCAAGCGTAGCGAACATCTGGGCCGAGACGCGGACCTGCGCCCGCGTCAGGGCGTTGAACAGGGTGGACTTGCCGCTGTTCGTGTAGCCGACCAGAGCCAGTGTGGGCAGCTCGACCGCCTGACGGGCCGCGCGCTGCTGCGCGCGACGCTGCCGCACGGCTTCCAAGTCGTCGCCGATCTTGCGCAATCGCCGGCGAATCCGGCGGCGATCGGTTTCGAGCTGGGTCTCACCCGGACCGCGCGTGCCGATGCCACCGCCGAGTCGGGACAGCTCAACCCCGCGACCCGTCAGCCGCGGCAGCAGATAGTTCAACTGCGCCCACTCCACCTGCAACTGGCCCTCGCGCGAGCGCGCATGCCGCGCAAAGATGTCGAGGATGAGCTGCGTGCGGTCAATGGTGCGACACTCGACCGCACGCTCAAGGTTGCGCTGCTGCGTTGGGGTAAGGTCGTGGTCGAAAATGAGCAAGTCGGCGTCGCTGGCCGCAACCGCCGCGCGCAGCTCGTCGGCTTTGCCGCGACCGATCAGATAGGCCGGATCGGGCCGGGCGCGGCTTTGTGTCACCTGCCCGCACACTGCGGCGCCCGCACTGCGCGCCAGTTGGGCCAGCTCACTCACCGAATCCTCAAGCGGCACGCCACGTGGCAAGGCCACGCCCACCAGCAACGCCCGCTCCCCTGCCTCCACTTCGCGCCCTGGCTTTCTCCTCATTCCACCTCGATTATACGCTTGCCTCGCAGGCGCGTCTCGCGCGATCACACTGAGCATAATGTGCGCGTAGCGACGGAAGCCGCACTGACCGCAGCGGAAGCCGTTGCCCGACGCCTGCCAAGTGCGCCTTCCCGAGCTCTCCCTGTTACGACGAGCCGCGATGACAACCCGAGTGTCGAGATTGAAGCCATGTGGGATTTCGCATCGAATGCGAGGACGTGCGGCCTTCCAGATTGTGTAGCTCCCTACCAAAATTTGTATGACCTAGGCTGCTGCACGCAGTGACAGTTTGCCTTCATTCACAATCCAAAGGACTAGAGATGTAGGAATTACCGACGCCGATCTGGCAAGAGGAATGCTATCTCGAAAGAGGAATCATTTGCCTGAACAGGTCGTCCTAAGTATGCGCCACGTTCTGCCCCCTGCGAAATCGCTGCGATAAGAGGAGAGCCTCAAATGAAGGTTATACAGAAGGCATTGTTGTGTTCTCTGTTGAGCTTCCTCATGGCCGTGCCCGCTTGGACTCAGGCTACAGGTTCCTTGACAGGCACCGTGACCGACCCAACCGAGGCGGTGGTCCCCGGCGCCAAAGTAACCCTCACCCACAGTGACACCGGTGTTGTCCGCGAGGCAACCACGGGCAGCGCCGGCATCTATACATTTCCGCAACTGCCTCCGGGGGTCTATCGTCTCGAGGTCGCTAAGGAAGGTTTCAGAACCGCCGTGCGGCCCAGGGTGGTGGTGCAAGTGGCTTCTGCAATAACCCTCAACGTCGAGATGGAAATCGGGGCTGTCGCGGAGACCGTGGAAGTGGAGGCCGGAGCCGCGGTCCTGAACACCCAGGACGCCAGCATAGGCACCGCTTTCACTGGCATCCAGGTGCAGAATCTCCCCATGGAAGCGCGCGACCCAGCCGGCTTGTTGAGCTTGCAGGCGGGTGTGACCTTCGTCCCCGGCGCCTTCGCCGGGGATGCGCGGGGTGGGTCAGCATTTGATTCCCGCAGCGGCAGCGTCTTCGGTTCCCGCAGCGACCAGAGCAACGTCACCCTCGACGGCATCGACGTCAACGATCCCCAGTACAACTTCGCCTTCAACAGCGCCCTGCGGATGACGCTGGACTCGTTGGCCGAATTCCGCGTCACCACCACCAGCTACAACGCTGACCTGGGGCGCTCCTCGGCCGCGCAGGTCAGCCTGGTGACCAAGAGCGGCACCAACACTCCCCACGGCTCCGCGTACTGGTACCACCGCAACGAGGCCACGGCCGCCAACGAGTGGTTCCTCAATGCCGCCGGCGTTCCCAAGCGCAAGCTGCGCAAGCACATCTTCGGCGCCTCGCTGGGCGGGCCGATTGTCAAAGACCGCTTCTTCCTCTTCGGCAACTGGGAAGACCTGCGCCGGTCCACGGAAGAATCGGTGGTCCGACAGATTCCCTCCTGGGCCTTCCGCCACGGGTACCTCACCTACCAGTGCGCTAACCCTGCTGATCCCGGCTGCGGCGGCGGCCCGGTCACGATTGCCGGGCAGACCGTTACTGTTCCGGGGGGTTTCCACCTGTTGACTTCCGCGGAGATGACCAGCCTCGATCTCCGGCCCTGGTCGACGGACCCCTACTGCGACCCGCTGACCTCGGGAGCCGGCTGTGGCGTCAACCAGTTCGCCGTCAACTACTTCCAGCAGTTTCCGCTACCCAATGACTCCACCATCGGCGACGGGTACAACTTCCTGGGCTACCGCTTCGCCGCCCCCATCAAAGACACCCTCCGGGCTTACGTGCTCCGCGCCGACTACAACCTCACCCCGACCGGCAGCCACACCCTCTTCTTCCGGGGCAACCTCCAGGACGACACAGAGGCAAGCACGCCGCAGTTCCCCGGCCTGCCCCCGAGCACCCTCACCCTCACCAACAACAAGGGCTTCGCGGTGGGCTACAAAGCGATCCTCAGCCCCACCGTGGTCAACAGCTTCCGGTACGGTCTCACCCGCATCAAAGAAGAGAATGCGGGGCTACAGGATCAAGATTTCTTCGACTTCCGCTTCATTGATGAGATTCAGAACTTCGACTCCAACACTTATGGCCGCACCATCCCCGCCCACGCTTTCAAGAACGACCTCACCTGGACCCGCGGCACCCACACTTTCAGCTACGGAGCCGACCTCCGCTACACCCGCAACAGCCGCTACAACAACGGGGGGAACTTCCACGCCTTCAGCAGCAATCCCTCCTGGTTCCTCGGCGTGGGCGGGCGCATCACCCCTGGGGAAGCCCGCTGCGTCGCCACCGCGGCCAATGGTTACCCTGTCGGGTGGCAGGGGTGTGAAACGCTGCCCGCGGTTAGCAGTGCTTTCCGCAGCAACTTCCACGACGCCGCGGAAAACCTGCTGGCCATGTACTCGCAGGTGAATTCGGTGTACAACTACGACCGCGAGGGAAACATCCTCCCCCACGCGGAAGCCATCCGACGCAAGTTCGGCGCCGATGAGTACGAATTCTACTTCCAGGACTCCTGGCGGGCGAGTCCGGCCCTGACTTTCACGTACGGGGTGCGGTATGGCGTCTATTCTCCCCCGTGGGAGGTGAACGGCAACCAAGTGGCTCCTACCATCAGCCTGGGTGAGCTATTCGAAACCCGTTCACGAGGCATGCGCATCGGAATCCCCGACAATGCCTATCCGCGCTTCGGCTTCGACCTCTCCGGTCCGGCCAACGACCGCCCCGGTTACTACGCTTGGGACTGGAACAATTGGTCTCCCCGGGTGGCCGTGGCCTGGGCGCCGCGCTACGGGGAGGGCGTCCTGGGCAAGCTGTTCGGTGACGGCAAGCTGGCCCTCCGCGGCGGCTACTCCATCGTCTACGACCGCATCGGCCATGGCCTGGCCACCTCCTTCGACGAGGCTGGCTCCTTCGGGATGGCCACCAGCATCGCCACGCCCTATGGGACCACCTTGGAAGAGACCGCTGTCCGCTTCACCGGTACCTTCGACATTCCCTTCGCGGCGGTGCTCTTTCCCGCGCCCCCGGGCGGCTTCCCGCAGGATCCCCCGGCGGAGTGGAACACGATCGACTGGGGCTTGGACGACACCATTGTCACCCCTTACTCGCACACCCTCAACTTCTCTGTGGCGCGGGAGTTCCCGGCGGACTTCCTCGTGGAAGTGGGCTACGTTGGTCGCCGCGGCCGCCACCTGCTGACACAGCGTGACCTCTTCATGCCGCTCGACCTCTGTGACCCCATCTCCGGCACCTGCTATTTTGAGGCCGCGCAGCAGTTGATCCGCATGGGAGAGCAGGGCGTCGATATCCTCTCCTTGGGCCCCATTCCCTACTGGGAGAACATGTTCCCCAGCTTCGGCCCCACGGGCGCGAATGCTGGCTTCCTGGGCTGTGACATCTGGGGCGTGGATCCCGCCTGGACAGGCGGTTTCTCGGCTACCCAGGTGGCTTATGACTGGTGGATGTGCATGGAGCCCGACTACACTTACGCGCCCTACCTCATCGATCTTTACGGATATCCCGGCGTTGACCCTGATTGGAGCACGGGGGTCCCCTCCTTCGCCGTCGGCGGCCCCTATTCCTTTTTCAACGACGTGTACAACGCCTTGGCTGCCTGGAGTTCGGTGGGGCGCTC
>JACQTG010000238.1 GCA_016210895.1 Acidobacteriota bacterium | reverse complement strand
TGCTCTCAACTATGATGACGCTGGCCATCGAGCGCCGGCGCGAAATCGGCTTGCTCAAGGCCTTGGGGGGGTCTGGGCGTGACGTCCGCCGGCTGTTCCTGGCGGAAGCGGGCTTGCTGGCCCTGCCCGCAGGCCTGCTGGGTGCCGGGCTGGGTCTTGCCCTGTCGCAGTGGCTCGGCCAGGCGGTTTTTGCCAGTGCGGTCAGCCTCCGGTGGGTGACTCTCCCGGCGGCGGTGGCCGTCGCCCTGGCCGTTGCCGTTGCGGGCACGCTGGCGGCATTGCAACTCGCCGGACGGGCCGAGCCGGCAGTGATTCTTCGAGGGGAATAGATGAGCCTGGTTGAGGTTGAACAACTGGGCAAGCGCTACGCCCCGGATGTCGTGGCGCTTGACGCAGTGAGCTTCACGGTGGAAGCCGGGGAGTGGATTGCCGTCACCGGCCCTTCCGGGTCAGGCAAGACGACGCTCGTCAACTTGCTCGGCGCGCTCGACCGGCCAACGAGTGGCCGCGTGCGCGTGGCGGGCACCGACCTCGCCGCGCTCAGCGCGGAAGAGCAGAACCGCTTCCGCGCCGAGCGGGTGGGCTTCGTCTTCCAGCAATTCCACCTGGTGCCGTACCTGAGCTCACTGGAGAACGTCCTGCTGGCGCAATACTTCCACAGCTTGACCGACGAGGCCCAGGCGCAGGCGGCGCTGGAGCGCGTCGGACTCGGCCATCGCCTCCATCATCGCCCGGCGGAGCTGAGCGCGGGCGAGCAGCAGCGGGTCTGCATCGCCCGGGCGCTCATCAACCAGCCCAAGCTCATCCTGGCCGACGAGCCGACGGGGAATCTCGACGAGCGCAACGAAGCCATCGTGATGCAGCTTTTCCATCAGCTGCACCGGCAGGGGCACACGCTGATACTGGTGACGCATGACCTGGGGCTGGCGCGGCTGGCCGACCGGCGCATCGAGCTGCAGCACGGGCGCGTGGTGGAGATTTCCACTCCGCAGCGGGAAGAAGAGGAGCACTTTGACCATCTGCTGGAACAGATCTGGGTACTGGCGGAGGATCATCAGGCAGCCGACACGCGACGGCTGGAGCTTGCCGGCGTGCTGGACGTGGTGGCGCTGCTGGGCCGGATGGCCGAACGCGGCCTGGTTCGCCTCGCGGACGGTGCTGTGCGGCTGACGCCAGCGGGCCAGGAACGCGCGGGCGGAGTGATGCGGCGACACCGGCTGGCGGAGCGGCTCTTCTTCGACACGTTCGACCTGGACGACCGCGAGGCCGAGTCCACCGCCTGCCAGTTCGAACACATCCTGAGCCCGCAGGTGACCGACAAGATCTGCGCCTTCCTCGGCCACCCCGCCACCTGCCCCCACGGCAAGCCCATCCCAGCCGGCGCCTGCTGCCCGCGCCGCTGACCGCTGTCCTGCTCGCCTTCATGTTTAGTCCGTTCTAGTGATCCTTCTTCTGATGCAGAAAGAGCTGTTGGAGAATGGCGCAGTTCAGGTGAGTTCTGTATAATAAGCGCGCTTCGTTTCAGCTCAGGGGCAAGGGCAGAGGCAGCGTCGTTTCGTTTCAAGAAGGGATCTGAATTTTCGCTTCCAGTAGGAGGAGGCCATGAAGAGAAAGCTTTCCTTGTTGGTCGCGTTTTGTCTCGGCGTGGGTTTGGCCGTTGCGGTGGCCCAGAAATCGAAGGATTCGACCGTCGTCGATCCCGACGTGCATCAGGTGGTGCTGGAGAACGACCACGTCCGCGTACTGGAAGCCCGCGCGGCACCGGGATACAGGAGCCCCATGCACACCCACCCGCCGTTGGTCCTCGTCAGCCTCGGCTCCGCCCGGGTGAAGTTCACCACACCGGATGGACAGACACAGATCTTCGATATCCGGCCCGGCACCGTCCTGTGGAGGGACCAGCCGATTGAGCACTCCTGGGAACTGCTGGCGGGCAACCTGCACGTAGTCGCCGTCGAGGTCAAGTCAGCGCAGGCCGCCAAGGGCGACTAGGTAGGTGAGGAGTGCGGGTCCTTCTCCCGGGGCGTTAGGCGGGGAAGGAAGCGCGGGACGTTCCGGCAGTACGCTTCGTAGTCGGCGCCGAACTTGGCGCGCAGCGTGGCTTCTTCGTAGAGAAGAACGAACAGGGCCAGGCAGGTCCCGAAGACAAGCGCATACTGGAGTCCGGCGCGAATGGACCCGAAGAGAGCCGTTTCCCCGATGACCGCTAGAAGCGCGCCGAGGTACATCGGGTTGCGCACATAGCGGTAGAAACCGGAGACAACCAGCGTGCGCGGGGGATCGAAGGGGGCAGGCGTACCCAATCCGGTCCAGGCGAAAGCGAAGGCGCAGCGCAGCGCGACGTAGCCCCCGGCGATGAGGGGTACGATCGCCAGCAGGCGGAGCGAGCCGAGCCCCTCATAGCTTACCGCTCGCCCTCGAATAGCCCAAGTCCAGGGAAGGTAAACCACGAAGAAGGCGATGAAGATCGTCGCAAACAACGACGTCTTCACCACCGCCAGGACTCGGCCCTCCAGAGAAATAGCGCCTCTCCTGGAAGCACTACATCTTCCCGGCCTCTGCTGTGTATACCGTTCCCTGGCAATCTCAGGTAGCCGTGCCGTCGGGGTTTCCTTTGCCCTTGCAGCTGCCTTTGCCCTTGGCGCCCTTGTACTTTCCCGTGCCGCCGACGACAGTCCACGTATTGCTGCCGGAAGTGAACTCGCCGTTTGCCATCGTTCCAGAGCCCTCATAGTTGATGTGGAGTTGGTCGCCGCTGGCGAGCGAATCAATGAAAAGCCCGTGCCACTTGCTCTTGCCCGGCATGACGTCGACGAACTCTGCGCCGCCGCCTACCTTCTCTTGCACGCCGCCGATTTCTCCCTTCGTGGCTGTGCACTTCGTCTGGTTGATGACATAAGTGTGACCCACTTGATCGCCCACGTCGATGCTATGCGTGATCGCGGGTTTCTCGCACTTCCACTGGCTATCCACCTTGCTCTGGGCCTGCACCCCCGAGGCAAATGCAAGCAGACAGACCAAACAAGCGAGGAACACTACCTTTCGCATGTTAATCTCCTCAGAGAACGGCTGGTGCCGAGAGCCTACCGCAAACCCAACCGGAAAGCGAGGCTTCGGAGCCGGCAAGAAGCGCAAGCCCAGAGCCGCCAGACCGA
>JACQTG010000215.1 GCA_016210895.1 Acidobacteriota bacterium | reverse complement strand
GTCCACGCCCTTCAGAATCAGCTTGCGGCTGGCGTCGTAGAAGACCTGGCCGGGAACAGTGTAGAGGTGGAAGCGGGTGCGGAAGCCGCGCACCGTGCCCAGGTCGAGGGGCAGGAAGTCAAAGAACAGGGTGCGGTCGGTCTCCGTCGCCAGGGAGATCATCTTCCCCTTCTGGTTGGGATTGGAGTTGTCGTAGATCCACTGCAAGTTGGCGGTCTTGCCGCCAAGGCCAGGGCCGTAGTAGACCAGCTTGCAGTTGATCTCGCGGGCGGCGAAGTTGATAAAGGACACTTAACCCCTTTGCGCAGGAGGCAAGCCGCGGTTTTTATAACACACCCAGAATCAGCCACGCAACCTCGCCCCGGCCGCGCCCCTGGCAATTGCCTTCCGGACCTCGGGCCCGCATCGGCCTTGGTAAAAACGGCCGCGTGCGCAGAAAAGGGTAAATAACTATAATCGCTTCTATAGGATAGCCCCTTCCCCTCTTGGCAAGGCGCGCTTGGTGTCCCGGAAGATTGTTCTGCGTCTCTCGCCCACTCGCGTTGACGCTTCGCGTCACCTCTGCTACAGTGCCGCTGCGAGAATCGGAATGGCCAGAAGACAACAAGCCAGACGCCGCAGCGCAGGCCGCCGACGCGTGTCGCGCTCCCGGCGCGCCTCGAAGGCTGCCCGGGGCAAGGGCCGCCACCGGCCAGCGCCCCCCAAGCCGGCTCCCAAACCGGTCGACCCGCGCATCGCCCGCGCCTTGAAGGACTACGCCGTGGCGATGAGGTATTTTAACCGCCAGAATTATCGCCGCGCCAAGCGCATTCTCGAAACCTTGACCGACGCTCCCAGCCGTGAGCTGGCCGAGCGCGCCCGCATGCACCTGAACATCTGCGAGCAGCAACTGCAGCGGCCCGAGCGGCCCAAGCTCAAGACGGGCGACGACTATTACTTCTACGGTGTCTCCCTGACTAACCTGCACCAATTCGACGAGGCGCGCGCCGCGCTGGAGAAAGCGCGCAAGCTGCTCCCCAAAGCCGACTACGTCTACTACGCCCTGGCCTCGCTGGCGGCGCTGGCTGGTGACGCGGATGAGGCCTTCGAGAATCTCTCCCGAGCCCTCCGCCTGCGCCCGGAAAACCGTTTCCAGGCGCGCAATGACCCCGATCTGAAGTCGCTTGAAACCGACCCGCGCTTTACCGAACTCCTCTACCCCGAGCGCACCGTAACCGCTTAACCTCTGCGCAACTTGCACCTTGTCGGCTAAATCCGGGCTGGTATAGTGGAAGCCGGCGAGAGGAGACCACTGCTTGAGCCGGGATTCCGCGATTGTCATTCTGGCGGCGGGCAAGGGCACGCGGCTGAAATCGGAGCGCGCCAAAGTGCTGCACGAAGCCGGCGGCCTGCCCTTGCTGGCGTACGTGCTGCGTGCCACCCAACCGCTGCGCCTGCCCACTTTCGTCGTCGTCGGCCACCAGGCTGCCGAGGTCGCACCCATCGCCCGCGCCTACGGCGCGCGCACCGTCCTCCAGCGGCCACAACTCGGCACCGGCCACGCCTTGCGCGTGGCGCTCGAAAAGCTTCCCCGCGGCCTGCGCCACGTTCTCGTGGTTCCCGGCGATGCCCCGCTTTTGCGCGCCTCCACGCTGCGGGCGTTGCTGGAAGCCCACCCCCACGCGGAAGCCGCCGCCACCGTGCTCACGGCAAACCTGAAGAATCCACAGGGCTACGGCCGCATCCTGCGCGGGCCGGACGGCGGTGTTGACGCCATCGTCGAGCAGAACGCGCTCCTGCCCGCCCAGTCCGCCCTGCGGGAAGTGAATTCGGGCGTCTATTGTTTCGCGCGCGAAGAGGTCCGCGCCCCGCTCTCGCGCCTCAGCCGCAACAACCCGCACGGCGAATATTACCTGACCGACGTGGTCGGCCTGCTGCGCACGGCGGGAGAGAAGGTCCTGCCCTTCGTAGCCGAGGACAGCGACGAAATCCTGGGCGCGAACGCGCCGGCCGAGTTGGCCCGCGTGGATCAGATTCTGCGCCGGCGCAAAGCCGAAGAGTTGATGAGCCGGGGTGTTACGCTCTACCAGCCCGACACGATCGCGATTGACCCCGACGTCGAAGTCGGCCCGGATACGATTCTCGAAGCCGGGGTGCAACTGCTCGGCCGGACGCGCCTCGGCCAGCGGTGCCACATCGGCGCCTTCAGCATCCTGCGCGACACCGTCGCCGCCGCCGACGTCACCGTCAAGCCGCACTGTCTGATCCTTTCGAGCCGCCTCGGCCCGGGCGTAGCCGTCGGGCCGTTCGCGCATCTGCGCGACGCTGCCGACATCCGCCGCGGCGCCCGCATCGGCAACTACGTCGAGGTCAAGAAATCGGTTGTAGGCGAAGGCACGAAGGCGCTCCACCTGACCTATCTCGGCGATGCCACCATCGGCAAGAACACCAACGTCGGTGCCGGCACCATCACCTGCAACTACGACGGCGTGGCCAAGAACCCGACCACCATCGGCGACGACGTGTTCATCGGCAGCGGCACTGAGCTCGTCGCCCCGGTCAAGGTGCGCCGCGGCGCCTACGTCGCCGCCGGCTCCACCGTCACCGAAGACGTGCCGCCGGACGCGCTCGCCGTCGCCCGTGCCCGCCAGGTGAACAAGCTGGGCTGGGCGCGCAAGCGTCGGGAAGCTCTGGCCACGGCCAAAGAAACGCCTGAGGGCGGCCGGGGCGCGCGCGTCGTGCGCGCTAATGCCCGCCCGGCTGGACGCGCCGCAGCGGCGACCAAACGCGCCCGCCGTCGGCGGCGTGCGGCGCGTCGGCGCAGCGCCCGCAAGCGACGCCGGTAACGGATGTCCCGCCGCTCGAACTTTCTGATTGCCGCCGCCTTCGTGCTCTTCCTCGCTGTAATTGTCTATTCCACTTTGCGGCTCAATCAGGTCACGGTGGAAGTCTGTATGGAATTCCGAGGCAGAACGAACTGCGGCACCGCCGCCGGCACCTCGGAGGAAGAAGCCATCCGCACCGGCGTCAACAACGCTTGCGCCCTCATCGCCCACGGTCGCACCGACGCCATGGCCTGCGCCCGCGGCACCCCCATCAGCATCCGCCGCCTCGACGATTGACCGTTTGAAGCGAGCCTCAGAATTGGCCCAAATGAACAGCGCACGTCGGTTTCAAATTGGCCTTCTGCTCTCGGCCTTGTGCGTCATTGCCCTTGAGGCACACGCCCAAGCAAGCTGGGGCCTCGCTGTCGACGGACAGGGTCAATTCTATTTCTGCGATATCACGCGCGACCGCGTGTGGAAACTCGACCGGGAAGGCAAGCTCCATCTGCTCTTGACGGAAACCCATTGCCACGCGTTGATGCTCGGCTACGACGGCAACGTCTACGGGGAGGACATCGGCGCCGAAGGTAGCTCCCGGCGCGGTGAAACCGGCGTCAGCCTGTGGAAGCTGACGCCGCAGGGCGAGCAGAGATTCCTTCTTCCGCCAACCACAGAGCCCGACCCGAGCGTCTGGATCGTCCGTGACCCCGAAGGCAACACCTATGCCTGGAAGGGGAATCCCAGCGCCAAGAGTAAGTCGCAAATCCTAAAGCGCACACCAAGTGGTAGCGTCTCCGTGCTGGCCGGCAGTGAGTGGGGCAACACCGACGGACGGGGCCCGGACGCCAAGTTTGGAAACGTCGGCGGGATGGCGGTCGCGCCGGACGGTACGCTTTACGTCGCTGACGAGGGCAACCTGCGCCGGGTGGAACCCGATGGAACCGTCACCACCCTCGCCCGCGGCCTGCTCAGCACGGACACGGGCGGCCTGCCGGGCTATGGTGGCCTGTTCAATCACTCGCTGGGCGTGGCGGTGGATGCGCAGAATAATGTCTACGTCGTGGATTTCAGAAACCGCCGCATCCTCAAACGCACTCCCGAGGGCAGCGTGACGACACTGGCGCAGTCAACCGGCATCGCCAACGCGTTGACGAATTCCGCGTGGGGGTGGCGACCCACGGGCATTGCCATCACCGCAAATGAGATTTACCTGATGGAGGACTGGCCTCTGCCCCGTCTTGCCGCCGACCTCGTTGGCAGCCCGCGCATCCGCAAAGCGCACCCGAACGGAACCCTGAGCACCGTGGCCCAGGTCGCCAGCCCGTCGATGCGGACGCTG
>JACQTG010000214.1 GCA_016210895.1 Acidobacteriota bacterium | reverse complement strand
TGGCGCGGCTGGTGCTCGAGCGCAGCCCGCATATGATGCTGGTCGGGTCGGGAGCGGAGTTGTTTGCGGTTGAAAACGGCGTGCAACTGTGCGACCCGGCCGAGCTGGTCATTCGCCGAGAAGTCGAACTCTGGGCGCGCAACCAGCAGCAGACGGCCGCCGACGGCGGCGTCGGCACAGTGGGCGCAGTAGCCCTCGACGCGCAGGGCAACCTGGCCGCGGGGACTTCCACCGGCGGCCCGGCCTACAAGTTTCCCGGGCGCGTGGGCGACTCGCCCATCATCGGCTGCGGCTGCTACGCCGACAACCTCAGCGGGGCCGTGTCCACCACCGGCGACGGCGAGCCGATGATGAAAGTGGTGATGGCGAAGATGGCGAGCGACTTCCTCGCCCGCGGGCTGGACCCGCAAGGCGCCGCCGAGGAAGCCCTGGCCGTGCTCAGCAAGCGCACCCGCGGCACCGCCGGCTTGATTCTCGTCGACCCGCAGGGGCGCGTCGGCGCCGCCTTCACCACCCCGCGCATGGCCCACGCCTTCCGTACCTCCGAGTTGGCGGAGCCTCTTGTGCGGATCTAGCCGGGCAACGTTCAACCCCGTAGCTCCTGCACGGGGCCCAGCGGCGGGAGCCGCTGGGTTGAACGGAATTACGGCAATTCGGCTAAACAGGCCGGGTTGACCGGGGCGGCGCGCTGGGATAGCATCGGGGTCTGCGAGCGGAGGCGAGTGGCCTGCCGTCCGCGGGCGAGCCTCCGCGAACGTCAGCAGTTCAATCCTGAAGGCAAGCTGACCGGGTAACCTTGAGGGGGAGGGCAGCCGCGTGAAGGTTTACACGGGAGAAAACGTCCGCAACGTCGGCCTCACCGGCCACGGCGACACCGGCAAGACCTCGCTGGTCAGCGCCTTCCTCTACACCGCCGGCGCGGTCAATCGCCTGGGCCGGGTGGCTGACGGCTCGAGCGTCACCGATTACGACGAGGAAGAAATCGCGCGCGGCGTCTCCATCTGGACGGCGCTCGCGCACGCCGAGTGGCCCTCCTCCGCCAAAGCTGCGGAGGGTAAGGCCGACGGGAACGTAAAGATCAACTTCGTCGACACGCCCGGCTATAACCTCTTCATCACCGACACCAAAGCGGCGCTCGCCGCGGCCGACAGCTGCCTGCTGCTGGTGGATGCCGTCGCCGGGGTGGAAGTGGTCACGGAAAAAGTCTGGGACTACGCGGTCGAATACGGGCAGCCGGTGGTCTTCGTGGTCAACAAGATGGACCGGGAAAACGCTAGCTTCGCCCGCACGCTTGAGGCGCTGCGGGAGCGTTTCGGCCGCGGCGTGGTGCCCGTGGCCTTGCCGCTGGGCGAGGCCAAAGACTTCCAGGGCGTGATCGACCTGCTGGCGATGAAAGCCTACCGCTACGAGCCGGACGGCTCGGGTAAGGGCAAAGCCGAAGACATCCCCGGCGGCGAGGCCGAAGCGGCCAAGAAGGCGCACGAAGCCCTGATCGAGATGATTGCCGAGGGCGATGACAAGCTCATGGAGGCTTTCTTCGACAAAGGCACGCTTGAGCCCGCACAGCTCCTGACCGGCCTGCGCGCGGCGCTCCGCCAGCGGCGGCTGTTTCCGGTCTTTCCCGCCTGCGGCCTGCGCAACATGGGCAGCGATCGCCTGCTCGACCTGGTCGTTGACTACCTGCCGGCGCTGGTCGAGCGTGGTGCCGTCAGTGGCAACACCCAGCCCGACGGCAAGGGGGAGAAAATCTCCCGCAAGATTGACGACGCCGAGCCGCTCTCGCTCTTCGTCTTCAAGACCCTGGCCGACCCCTTTGCCGGGCGCATCAGCTACTTCAAGGTGCTGAGCGGCGTGCTCAAGAACGACGCCACCATCACCAACTTCACCCGCGGCAGCGCCGAGCGCTTCCAGCACATCTCGGTCGCCCAGGGCAAGACCCACACCCAGGTGGCCGAGCTCCACGCCGGCGACATCGGCGTGGTCACCAAGCTCAAGGACAAGCTCACGGGCGACACCCTGGGGGAGAAGTCGGCGCCCATCTTCTACCCTCCAGTCAGGCTCCCCGAGCCGCTCATCACTTTTGCCGTCGAGCCCAAGACCCGCGCCGACGAGGAAAAGATGAGCGCGGCGATGCACAAAATCCTCGAAGAAGACCCCTCGCTGCGTTTCTCCCGCGAGCAGCAGACGCGCGAGCTGCTGCTGGCGGGCGCGGGCCAGCAGCACATCGAAGTCGTGGTGTCGAAGCTGAAGAAGCGCTATGGGGTGGACGTGCAGCTCAAAGCGCCCAAGGTCCCCTACCGCGAAACCATCCGCAAAAAGGCCGACGCCGAAGGGAAGTACAAGAAGCAGACCGGCGGGCGCGGCCAGTTTGGCATCTGCCGGATCAAGATGGAGCCGCTGCCGCGCGGCACCGGCTTCGAGTTCGTGGACGACATCTTCGGCGGCGCCATCCCCAAGAACTACATCCCCTCGGTGGAAAAAGGCATCGTCGAGGCGGCGGGGAAAGGCTATCTGGCCGGCTACCCGGTGGTGGATTTCCGCGTCATCTTATATGACGGCCAGTATCACGACGTGGACTCCTCCGACCTGGCCTTCAAGATTGCCGGCTCGCTGGCCTTCAAAAAGTGCATGGAGCAGGGCCGGGCGTCGCTGCTCGAGCCGGTAATGAATGTGGAGGTCTACGTTCCGCAGGACTCTTCCGGCGATCTGATGGGGGTGATCAGCGGCCGCCGTGGGCGCATCCAGGGGACGGAGACGCGCGGGCAGTTCGCCGTCATCAAGGCCCAGGTGCCGATGGGCGAGATGCTCGACTTCGCCACCGCCCTGACCTCGCTCACCCAGGGCCGCGGCAGCTACCATATGGAG
>JACQTG010000213.1 GCA_016210895.1 Acidobacteriota bacterium | reverse complement strand
TCTTCCACCAGGGCGGGATCCAGGGCCAGGAACTTGTCCACGTACTCGATCACCTTGGGCCAAGTGGAAGCAGCCTGGTAAGTCTGGATGTAAGCCCTAAAGACAAACGGGCGCAGAGCCGACTCGGGATACTTTTGGAGAAAGCCATCGAGTGCCCGCACGCGGGCTTGTGCGTCCTGCTCGTTCAGCGCCGCTGTGTAGTCGTTGTACTCCTCAATGCCGTACTTGGGCTTGGCCTGCTGGGCCGACAGGCCGCACGCCAGTACCAGGATTGCCAGGGCGAGCACAGCCCAACGCTTCGCTCTTCCCATCACTTCTCTCCTGCTTTCCCTAAGTGGTTTGGGCAACGGTCTCCGCCGTTGCCATCGAGTTTCGGGTCAGACCGTCCACACTCAACAAATCGCTGATTATAGGGCCGCAGGCAACCAGAAGGCAAGCTTCTTTCTGCCAGCAGCCTGAGCCCTTCAGCCGCCATGGAAAGCATCCTCCTTTCGCCCTCCTCTCCTTCTGGGTATGATGGCAAAGAGAGAAAAAGCGTTTTATCGCGCAGTTCGGGTTGGGGGTGGGTTGTGGCCGAGGCCAAACCCTGTACCGGCCAGGTAGCCGTGGTCACGGGAGCCAGCCAAGGCATTGGCCTCGCCATCGCCGAGGAGCTGGCCAGCCTGGGAAGCCAGGTAGTGCTCCTGGCGCGCCACCAGGACGCGTTGGACAAGGCGGCCGAGCGCTTGACAGCGCAGGGGGTCGAGCCTCTGGCACTGGTCTGCGACGTCCAACGCGCCGACTCGGTGCGGAAAGCCTTCGAGACAGTCCTGGCACGGTTCGGCCACGTGGATGTGCTGGTGAACAACGCCGGCGTGGGTGTGTTCGGCCCGGTGCACGAGATGGCCGAGGCCGACTGGGACGCCGTCCTGAACACGAACCTCCGCGGGGCCTTCTACTGCGCTAAAGCGGTAATTCCGCAGATGATCCGCCAGCGCAGTGGCCACATCATCAACATCTCCTCTCTGGCGGGCAGGAATGGCTTTGCCGGCGGCAGCGTCTACTGCGCCTCGAAGTTTGGCCTGATGGGATTGAGTTACTCGATGGCGGAAGACCTGCGCAGCTATGGCATCCGCGTCAGTGTCATCTGCCCGGGCTCGGTGTTCACGGAGTTCTCGCCGCACGCGGGCAAGAACCCGAAGAACATGCTGCAGCCGTCGGACGTAGCTCGTGTGGTCGGCTTGCTCGTCCGGCAGCCCGAACAAAGCTTTATCAGCGAAGTCCACGTGCGACCCACCCAGAAGCCGTAGTCACCTGAGGGCTCACCGAGAGCGCGAGCGCGGGCGCAAACGTCGCCCGGCCAGTTCTTCTACGTAGGCGCGCCGCTCGGCCGGCATGGTGGTGTCGGTGGCGAGGATCAACAAGTCCTGCGGGGTCAATTCGGGGAGAAAGGCCAGCACGCGCGCCAACGGAGTCAGGGGATGGCGAACCAGGGCCAGCCGAATGTCGTAGCGCAGGGACCACTTCGGGTGCCGGGCAATCTCCTCCACCAAAGCCAGCGGCAGTTCATGGCGCTGGAGGAGTCGCACTAAGACTCCTTCGGTCAACTGGGGACTGTCCAACGCCACCGGTAGCAGCGGCGCATCACCCAAAGCCAGTAAGGCGGCCACCACCCGCGCCGAGGCACGCCGCGCCAGGGTGATGCGCTGGCCCAGCGGAATCTGCTCCAGCCGGTTGATGATGTTGTCCTCGGCCACGCGCTTGATTTCGGCGGCTACTGTGGGTTGCTGGATCACCGTCACCAGGTCAAAGAGATAGAGGTACTTGAGCAGCCGCAGGGAGACCAGCCGCGGCGCCTTCGGGTGGCGCACCAGGGCGAGCTTGACCGGGTAGCTCTTGACCCATTCGCGATGGTCGGCCACGCTCTGCAGCACTTCGCGGGGTAGCTCCTTCCGGCTGAGCAGGAGGAGCAGATGGTCTTCGCTCAGGAAGGGGTTGCGGAGCAAAGCCTCCAACACCTCAACGGCATTGTCGTAGATGAGGGTGGTGATCTCGCTTGGCCCGCCTCGTGTCGCCCGCTCGATGCGCTCTTCGAGGGACTTCATCGCAGCCCAACCGGAAGACTGGCTCGTTGCTGTAACCACAGCCGCTGCGCCAGGCGAACGGCGCCTTCGGCGGGTGCCGTGGCCAGGGGTTCGACCTGGGCGTGGGGAACGCGTTCACGCAGGCGACGCACGACTTGCTGGGCAATCTCGGGGCTCGCGGCAAAAACGCCGCCTGTGGTGGCTATACGCGTGGGTGCGGCCTCGAGGCGCAGGATACCAAGCACAGTTTCGACCAACTGGGCCAGGGCATCGCCCGCAGCCCTAAGGATGTCACGCGCCACCGGGTCGCCACCGCGTGCCGCTTCCAGTACAACAGGGAGCAGCGCCGCGAGTTGGTCGTTGTCCACTTGCGTAATGGCCGACGCGATTGCGCTCGCATCGCGAAGTTGAAGGAAATTTCGGACAGAAGATTCGAGGGCGGTCCGGAATTCGGAGCCTTGGTGCGCACGCAGGACGGCAGCGAGAGCCCGCCGACCAATGTCCACCGCACTGCCCTCGTCGCTCGTCTCCGGCCCGCGGCCACCGGCTCGCGCCTGTTGGCCGCAGTCGTTGCGGCCGTAGGCGATGGACCCTGTTCCGGCAATCAGAACCACCCCGGGGCCCGCACCGACAGCCGCTTCCAGAGCGACCTCCATATCACCCACGACAAACAGGAGACGCGTGCCCGTGAGCTCTAGGAGAATCCGGCGGGCCGTCTGGCGGCCTTCCACGTCGCTCGCGCCGGCCATACCGGCACAAGCCGCTTCCAGCTCGGCCCGCTGCAAGCCAGCGCTCACCAGGGCACTTGTAAAAGCCTGGCGGAGAGACTCAGCCAGAATGGCGGGCGGCGTTCGGCGCAGGTTGGCCGGACCTCCCCGGCCACGACCCACGACTGCGCCGCTGGCGTCGGCCAGAACACATTCGGTTTTCGTGCCGCCGGCGTCGAATCCC
>JACQTG010000220.1 GCA_016210895.1 Acidobacteriota bacterium | reverse complement strand
ACACAAGGATGCGTCGGAACATGGCTATGCCCCTATTCAAAGAAGAATCGATGTACATTCGAGCCGTGAATGTTGACGTGGCAGGTGGTGCAATTGCGGAAGCGGGCCGTCGTGACATTGTGGAAACTGGGAGTTCCGGGCGCCGTGCCGGGAACGTCAGGCAGGTCGGAGTGGCACTCCAGGCAGAGCAGATGCTGTTGAGAGCGCTTGAGCAGGCGCGCGTTCACCGAGCCGTGCGGGGTGTGGCAGATGGTGCAGCCTTCCACCTTGATGGGCGCATGCTCGAAGACGAACGGCCCCTGCTTATCGGCGTGGCAGGTGTAACAGACCAAGTCGGTGCCGGTGGCCTCGCGCGTCTGGCGAACGTTGAAGCCGCCATGCTGGTTGTGGCAGTCCGTGCAGGCCATCAAGCCTTCGCGGACGCGGTGGCGGAAGGGCTTGTTGAACTCCGGACGCACCTCCCCGTGGCAGGAATAGCAAAGTGCCGGCTGCGTGGCCTTGAGCAGCGGCGAGCGCACCCGAGGATTGTGGACGGAATGGCATTCAATGCAGGAGACGGTATTCAGTCCGTGCTCGCCGCGCAGGAAGTTTGAATGCTCCTCCGCCTGCAAGTGGCAGCTCAAGCACTCGTCGGAGACTTTTTGCGCCGACACTTCCTTGTAGTTGAACACCTTGGTGATGTCGCCGCCCGTCTCAATGTGCTCGCGCCCCGGCCCGTGGCAGGCCTCGCAGCCGCGCTGGCTCCAGTCGAGCGAAGTGTCGTTCCAGGTCTTGTAGTGGAGATTCTTCTGGAAGGCCTCGGCGATGTCAGCGTGGCAGGCGGCGCACTCCTCGCCGCCGACATACTCGGCGGGGTTGCCTGACGGGGCCTTGACCCCCATACGCTGACGAGGGTTGGCGGCGAGAAAAACCCCCAGGCCCAGAGTGAGCATGAGGACAAACAGGACATATTGGAGACGAAAGCGCGAAACATGTCCGATTCTCACGGTCGTTCTCCCTTTCTGCGGGGCAGCGCGGAGGCCGCCGACCGGTTGTTGATCAACTTGACCGTGCGTAATCTTACCCCTAGTTCTGTCATTAGTTCAAAAAAGGATCCTTGCCGTGCGCCTTTGGTTGTCGCCGGCTTGGCCGTGGGGCATCAGCAAGTACCTAAGCGGCTTGGTGTTGGTGCCAGCGAATGGCATTTTCGAGCACGCGAGTGACGTCCCGCAGCGGTGTGCTCGCGGTAAAGTAGTCAAAGGCCCCCCGCTCCATCACCGCCAAGTAGAAGGGTACGTCGTCCCGCGAAGCCAGCACGACCACCGGTGTTTCTCTCTTCAGCGTGTCCAACCAAGCAAGCGGCTCCCGCGCGGTCTGTGCCCGAGGCTCGGCTTCGAGCAAAACCGCGCTGGGGGCGTGGCTAGCCAAATAGGTGGGGAGGGTCGACACATCCGTAACATAGTCGAACTGAAAGCTGTGCTCTGCCTCCAGCGCATCGAAGAGCGGACGAAAAGCTGCGCGCGAACCCAGCACGAGAACGCGGGGCCTCTCCGGTTTCGTGGCGGCCCTCCTGGCGGTCCCAGCCTGTGTGGGTTGGTGATTCCGCCTCTGCACTATGCTTCCACCTCTCTGGTCTCGCAATGGCACGCGCTGTTCCAGAAAACCATCAGCGGGGAGCAGCTTTAACTGCCTACAACAAAAGATGTTAGGCTGGCTGACGAAAGGTCACCTGGCCCGAGGGTGGGTTCAAGGGCGCTGGAATGGGTCTTTTAGCCCAAATTGCGCCGGCCAGATTGCCCTAGCAAGCTCCTGACCTTCTCTACTAAAACCTGGGGGTCGTAAATCGGCTTCTGCAAGTATCCATCGGCCCCGGAAGCCGCCAGAAAGCGCTCGCGATCGCCTTCCATCGCATGCGCCGTGGCCAGCAGGATAGGGATGTGTCCGGTGCGCGGGTCGCTCTTCAACAGATGGGATAGCTGCAGGCCATCAATGATACGGCCCTGGTAGGTGAAGCTGGAGAGAGAAATATCCAACAGCACCAGGTCCACCTCCCCTGCCTGCGCCCGCGCCAGCGCTTCCTCTCCCGTGCTGACCCGCAGGGCGTGCATCCGACCGCCACGCTCGAGCGCCAGGGCGTAGAATTTCGCCACGCTGGGGTTGTCCTCGACGATGAGAACGGTAGGCATCGGCTAGATGCGTCGGGCCGGGCTCTGAAGCAGTTTCTGCACCGTTTCCAGCAAGGCGTCGGTTTCCACCGGCTTGCGGAGGACGGGAGGTGGTGGCGTCAAGTCGGCTTTCCGTACCTGCGCTAGGGCAACAGAAGGCTTGTGTCCGGTTACCAGGATCGCGGGCAGCGAGAAGCGGTGGCGGAAGGTCGCGATCAGGTCGATGCCGTCGCCGTAGGCGCGGCTGGGGCTAACGGGCAAGGCCCAGTCCACCACGGCCAGCGCGGGATGAAACCGCTCGGCTGCGTCGAGCGCATCGGCAAAGCTCCCCGCCGTCACCACGGCGAACCCCTGTCGCACGAGTAAGTCCCGCATATACCGGCGGAAGCTGGGGTCATTGTCGACGACCAGGATGCGCACACCCTCCGCCGGGCCGGCAATGGCCAAGGCTTCCTGCTTGGCCCGGTGCGGTCGGTCTTCGATGGGCGTATGGAGCGGTACGGTGAAGCGCACGGTCGTGCCCAGGCCTTCGCCGCCGCTCTCCAGTTCAATTCGCCCGCCCATCATCTCCACCAGCCTGCGGCTGATGGCCAGCCCCAAGCCGCTGCCGCCGTGCCGGCGAGTAAAGCTGGTGTCCACCTGCTTGAATTTCTCGAAGAGCTCGGCTTGCCGCTCGAGCGGAATGCCGATGCCGGTGTCCTGGACCTCAACCAGGATATGCCCGGGAACCCGGTCGCTGTGGGCCCGCAGGGTCACCCAGCCCTCGTCGGTGAACTTCACCGCGTTGCCGAGCAGGTTAATGAGCACTTGGCGGAGCCGGTTCTCGTCGGCGTAGACAAGCGGAAGGGCCCGTCCGGCGCTTTCATCCACCAGCTTCAACTGTTTGGATTCCGCCTGCACGGCCACCACCGCCAGCACTTGGTCGAACAGCGGCCGCAGCTCGACCCGCCCGGGCGCAAGCTTCAGCTTGCCGGCCTCGATCTTGGCGATGTCGAGGATGTCGTTGACAATGCCCAGCAGGTGCTGTGCGCTGTCAAACACCTCGCGCATCAGCTCCCGCTCCTCCTCGTGGCTCTGGCAAAGGCCGTCGAGGATGAGCTTGCTGAAGCCGAGAATGGAGTTAAGGGGAGTGCGCAGCTCGTGCGAGGTGTGGGCGAGAAACTCGTCTTTGACGCGGCTCAACTCGGCCAACTCCAGGTTGGCGGCCTCGAGCCGCGCGTTGAGCGCGCGCAGCTCGCGCACGCTGGCCTCGAAATAAGACTCGCACATCAGGTTTAGGTCGAGGTCCAGGATCTTGTTCAGAGCGCGCTTGGTGTCGGCGGCGCGCGCCGGGTCGCCGAGCGCCTGGTCCACCGCCTTGAGGAGGAAAACCCGCACCACGTTCATGGCGCTGATCACGTATTTCTGCGGCACACCGGCGCGCACGTGCCGCTGCCCAATGTCCATCCGCTCTTCCGCGTAGGCCTGCTCGTAGCGCCCACCGAACAGCCCCCGCGCCCACTGCTGCAGCGTCCCCTTCAGACGCCGCAACTGCTCCGGGCCGCTCAAAACCCGCGCCGCGTTCGGGTTCTCGAGAATCTTCTCGTAGAACACGTCGGCCAGGGCGGGCAGGTGGGGTTCGAGCGCCGGCCCCACCTCAACCAGCAGACGCGCATCGGCCTCCGTCCAGCCGATGTAACTCTTCATTTCCTCCAGGAGATTGTCCATCGCCGCTTGCCGCCATTCATTTCGCAAGCCATAATGAGGCCGTGCTCATCATAGCATTGGCGACAGGAAGACCGACAGCGAGAAGCCGTCTATGAGTTGGGTGGAAGAGTTGCGCAAAGCGTTTGAGCGGTTGCAGACGGGTCAGCGCCCGCAAGTCGGCTTTGCCAGCCGCACGGATCGGGTGGGCGAGGTAGGGCAAGAGTTCAACGCCCTGGCGCGTGACCTCGCCGCCAGCCCCAACGGGCTCACCCGCACGCAAGCCCACAGCCTGCGCAACCGTCTGGCCGGTATCCTGGCCTCGCTCCACCTGCTGCGGGAGTCAGAGGAGTTGAGCGAGGAAGAACACAGCCTGCTCGGCGAAATCCTGGCGCACGCCCAGCGCCTCGAGGCCCGCCTGCGCGTGGCGCGGGAGTGAGGCCGATGGCCAAACCCAGAATCCTGGTGGTGGATGACGAGAAGCTGGTGCGGGTATCGCTGCAGGAGTACTTTGAGCGCCAGGGCTACCCGGTGCTCGTGGCCGCCGATGCTGCCGAAGCCAACCGGATTCTGCGCGAGGAGCAGCCGCAGGCGGTGCTGCTCGACGTGCGCCTGCCCGACCGCAGCGGGATGGAGCTGCTGGAGGAATGGAAGCAGGCGGGCCTGCCGGGCGCGGTGGTGATGATGACCGCCGATCCGCAGCTCGACGACGTCAAAGCCGCCATCAAGCTGGGCGCCTACGATTTCGTCTCCAAGCCGTTGGACTTCGACGAGTTGAGCGTCACCCTCTCGAACGCGCTCGAGGCTAGCGAACTCCGCCGCGAAGTGCGCAGCCTGCGCGACGAAGTCCGCAAACGCACCGGCTACCGCGAGGTGGTGGGCACGTCAGAAACGATCCGCAAGCTGATGGACTTCGTCTTGAAGGTCGCGCGCAGCGAGGCCCGCAGCATCCTGATTACGGGTGAGAGCGGCACCGGCAAGGACTTGATCGCCAAGGTCATCCACTACGAATCGGCCCGCGCCGACAAGTCGTTCGTGGCCATCAACTGCTCGGCCATCCCGGAAACCCTGCTCGAGGCGGAGCTCTTTGGCCACGAGCGCGGCGCCTTCACTGACGCCAAGGCGATGAAGCGCGGCCTGTTCGAAGTCGCCGACCAGGGCACACTGCTCTTGGACGAAATCAGCGAGATGTCGCCCTTCCTGCAGGCCAAACTGCTGCGCGTGCTGGAAGACCAGACCTTTCGCCGCGTCGGCGGCCTGCGCGACTTGAAAGTCGACGTGCGCGTCATCGCTGCCTCCAACCGCGACCTCGAACGCATGGTGGTGGAAAAACGCTTCCGCGAGGATTTGTTCTACCGCCTCTCGGTCATTTCTGTCCCCTTGCCGCCGCTGCGCGAGCGCAAGGAGGACATCTTGCCTCTGGCCGAGTTCTTTCTCCGACATTACAGTCAGAAATTTCGCAAACCGATGGAAGATATGACCGAGGAGTTGCGGCGGGTGCTGGTGAATTACGACTGGCCGGGCAACGTGCGCGAGCTCAAGAACGCCATCGAGCGCGCCATGATCCTGGAAGAGGGGAAAAACCTGACCCCGTCCTATCTCCCCATCCGCGTCACCTCGCCCCACACCAGCCCCTTGACCAGCGCGGGCGACGACTCCGGCGGCGCCTGGACCACGACGCCCGACGGGCGACGCATCCCGCTGTGGGAAATTCCCGCCGGGGGAACGCGGCTGGACGAGGTCGAGCGCATGCTGGTCGAGCAGGCCCTGAAGCAGGCGCACGGCAACCAGAGCCAAGCGGCCCGGTTGCTCGACATCAGTCGCGATGCGCTCCGCTACAAAATGAAGAAGTTCCGCCTGGAACGCAACTAACCTGCGAATGGCATCGTAATTGCCCGAGGCAACACCTGGGGCCCTCGCCCATCTAAGCTGACGGAGGCAGAGGAGGAAGCAATGCGATACGCAGGGTTTGCTGGACTGATTGCTCTGCTCGTTATCATCTCAGGGACTTGGCTGGTTGGAGCCGGCGAGACCGAAGCCGGCAAAGCACTTTACGCCAAAAAGTGCGCGTCCTGCCATGGCCCCAACGGCGAAGGCAACGAGAAAATTGCCAAGATGCTCAAGGTCGAGATGCGTCACCTCGGCACCAAAGAAATTCAGGCCAAGAGCGACGCCGACCTGAGCAAGGTCATCACCGAAGGCACGGACAAAAAGAAGCCGGTCAAGGGCCTGACCGACGCTGACTTGGCCAACGTCATCGCCTACGTTCGTACACTGGCCAAGAAGTAGCTCCTTGCACCACTTTCCTATCCCGCTCGCGGTCGTAGTGTCTTCTGCGGGTTTTGGCGCAGTAGAGGGCTTTCTGCCCAAGACCCGCAACGGGAATGGAAATGGCGCGCCTAGCAAAAGCTACTATCTTGTTTGTTTTGAATCGACTAAGGACACAGACACCCACTGGACAAATGGTTATCGGCTTGCGTCCCCTCACGACAGGGGCAAACAGAATGGAGACGCACAATTACAAGGTCTCTGTCACCTGGATGAATGACAAGATCGGCTGGGCCGAAGCACCGGGGGTGCGCGAGCCGGTGAAGTTTTCGGCTCCGCCGGAATTCGGCGGCGAGGCCGGCTTGTGGTCGTCGGAGTTGTTACTGGTGTTTGCCGCCGGCAGTTGCTTTCTGAGCACGCTGCTCGCGGTGGCGGAGCGGAACAACCTGACCCTCGTCGGCTACCAGGCCGAGGCCGAAGCGCACCTGGAGCGCGTTCCGGGCAAAGGCTATCGGTTCACGGAAGTGGTGATTCGTCCACGCGTGACGCTCGAAAAGGAAAGCGATATCCCGCTCGCCGAGCGATTGCTGGAAAAGGCCGAACACGCCTGCATCGTCGCCAATGCCTTGTCCGTTCCCGTGCGCGTGCAGGCACGGCTGGAAGTAATCGCCCCGGCACCCCTTGGGTAAAGAGGGAGGAAATGATGGAATGCCCAATCTGTGGAGCGAAACTCCCGAGGCTAGCCGCGTTGCTGGCGCAAACTGAACGCGGGACGCAATGTCCGAACTGCTGGACGCGCCTGCGGCAGCTGGCGACGCGCCCGCTCGTGCTGGCCAAGAAAGCCACCGAACGCCGAACTCTGGCGCGCCGGCGTGCGGCTTGAAATCATTCTTATTAGGTAGACTACGGGCAGGCGAAACCCAACGAGGAGGAAACGATGACACGCTGGCAAACCCTGGGCTTGGTCCTGGTCATGGCAATGGCGGCACCGGCGCTGCTGGTGGGCAGCGGTGATGCGGCGGCAGGCAAGGCCGTCTTCACCAAGAAGTGCGCCACCTGTCACGGCGCAGCCGGCGAAGGCAAGGATGCCATCGCCAAGATGATGAAGGTCGAGATGCACCACCTGGGCGCGAAGGAAGTCCAGGCCAAGAGCGACGCCGACCTGCACAAGGAGATTACCGAAGGCACGGGGAAGATGAAGCCGGTGAAAGGAATGACGGAGGAGGAGCTGGCGAACGTGATCGCCTACGTGCGCAGCCTGGCGAAAAAGTAGCTGCCAGCCGGCACGTCCGCGCTTCGGGCGCCTGTCGGCGGAAGCCAGCGAAGGAAACCGAGCGATGAGCGGCGTGGACAAACGCGAAATGGCCCGACGTTTAGGGGCCGAAGCGGAAGAAATCCGCCGGCACCGCCTGTCCAATTTCTTCGAGCACACCTACGCCTGCCTGCGCTATGGCCAGGCGAGCAAGGAGCGAGAAGAGGATCGTTGTGGCTGGTGTCCCATGCGCCCCTTTGTGCCGTCCGACTATCAGGAGGAAGCTTTCCCCTGCCAGCACGTCAATACCCAGGGCTGGGACCTGGCCGCGCAGCAATCCGATCTGGCGGAGCAGTACGTCGCCTGGTTGCTCCGCACCGCAGGCCAACGGGAAGCCGAGGCTGCCCGCCAGAATCACTGAGGGCCGGACGACCGGAGGGTAGGCCACCGGCAGCGACACAAGCCCGCCAGGAGGACTAACCGCTGGGGTACGATGTCCAAGAGCTCTGTGTCATGAGGGCCGGGGGCATGTCCCCCGCGCGAGAAACAAATAAAACCAGAGAAGGGGCTACGATGGAGAATTTCGAGTATACGATTGAAACCAAGCAGTCGGTGGAAGCCGCCGTGGCGGCCGTAGAGCGCAAAGCGGCGGAGAAAGGCTTTCGCGTCCTCCACACCCACGATGTGGCGGCTACGCTGGCGGAAAAAGGCTT
>JACQTG010000209.1 GCA_016210895.1 Acidobacteriota bacterium | reverse complement strand
TTCCACGGGTTACGGACGGGCCCGTATGCGGAGTCCTCGTTCGAGGATCCCATGGCGAACTCGTCGCAGTTGGTCTTGCCGAGAAGGATGGCTCCGACCTCTTCGAGGCGCGTGACCGCGGTGGCGTCGTAGGGCGGACGGTAGTTTTCAAGGATGCGCGAGCCGGCGGTCGTGGGTACGCCGCGCGTCAGGATGACGTCCTTGACCGCCACCGGAAGCCCGGCCAGCCGGGGCAAGCGTTCCGCGGCGCGCAGCTTGCGGTCGAGAGCATCCGCCTGGGCGAAGGCGCGCTCCGGGCACAACCAGAGATAGGAGCGAATGGCGGAGTCACCCTCCTCGATGGCGCGAAAGTGTGCTTCGGTGAGCTCGCGGACAGAGAATTCGCGGCGACGCAGGCGCTCGTGGATGTCGGCCAGAGTCAGCGCGGTGAGCGACATCAGCGCTCAATCACCTTGGGGACTTTGACAAACTCGTCGGTGGCGTCGGGCGCCGCCGCCAGCACGTCGGCGCGCGGCAGGCAGACCCCGGTTTGATCCTCGCGCAAGGCCACGTCGGCGCGGGCGGGATAGAGCACCTGGGCCATCGGCTCGACTTCGGTTGTATCCACGCGGTTGAGCTGCTCCATGTAGGTGAGGATGGAGTCGAGTTCCTTCTGCAGACGCTCGAGCTCACCTGCGCTCAACTCTAGATGGGCCAGCGCGGCTACGTACTCGACATCTTTGCGGGTGATTTTCATCGCCTTGTCTGCCGATGGGAAATTGCATTCTAGCACGATGCCGCTGCGGGCCGTGGGCGCATATAATCTGCCTTGCTCCATGGTCAAGAAACTGATTCTCGCCTCCAGCTCGCCGCGGAGAATCGAACTGCTGCGCACCGCCGGCTTCGTGTTCGAGGTGGTCTCACCCGATGTGGAGGAACGCTACGACGATCGTGAAGCGCCGGGACGTTTCGCCGAGCGCATGGCGGAGGAGAAAGCCCGCGCAGTGGCGCAACATTTGGCGGCAGAGCCGAACGCGCTGGTGCTGGGTGTGGACACGGTGGTCCTGGCCGAGGGGGTCATGCTCGGAAAGCCGGACTCGCCGGCGCAGGCGCGGCAGATGCTCGCAACACTTTCCGGGCGGATGCATGAGGTGGTGAGCGGGGTGGCGCTGGTTGAGCCCACGACGGGCCGAAAGGTGGTAGCCCGGGAGGTGACAAAGGTTTTCTTCCGGCCGCTGGCGGCGCAAGAGATTGACGAATACGTGGCGACCGGCGAGCCGCTCGACAAAGCCGGGGCGTACGCCATTCAGGGGCGGGCGTCGCGGTTTGTGACCCGGCTCGAAGGCTGCTACTTCAACGTGATGGGCTTGCCGGTGGCGCTGGTGGACCGGTTGCTGCGGGAGTGGCCGGCGGGGGCGTCCTGAGGGGCGATCAGGTCTTGGGCTTTTCTTCCGGTTTGGTTTCGCCCTTGAGCGAGTCCTTGAAGTTCCGGATGCCTTCGCCCATCCCACGCATCATTTCCGGAATGCGCTTGCCGCCGAAGAGCAACAGGATGATGAACGCAATGATGAGGATTTCCCAGATGCCAATGCGGGGCATGGTGTGCCTCCTGCTCGGATTCTAGAAGACGCCCCAGGCAGAGTCAAACGAAATGCACAGCCCAAACGGCGCTAGGGCAGGATGAAGCGCTCGTCGCCGACACGTCGGGTGACGCGCGCCCGGTCGAGGTGTTCGAGCAGAGGAATGGCGTACTTGCGGGTCACTCCAGTCAACTCCTTGAACGCCGCCACCGAGATGCGTTCGCCCTTCTGCTGGCGGTAGCCGCGCAGGAGCTCGCGCAGGCGCCCGAGCGCCGACTGGTGGAAGAGCAGGTCTTCGGAAACCTTGACCAGAACTTTTTCCCGCACCAAGAGCTGAACGATTCTCTCCGCGCGTTGCGGCTCGACCTTCACCTTCGCCAGCACGTCCTTGCGAGAGGGCACGGCCAGGCCGGCGCGGGCAAAGGCCTGCTCGA
The DNA here is from genome assembly GCA_016210895.1 of Acidobacteriota bacterium. The sequence goes on along the minus strand of JACQTG010000209.1, from coordinate 1,106 downwards.
TGGTGCCGCGGGCTTCGGCTTCCTCGTCTGTGAGGGTAACGGCGCGGCCAGCGCGCTTGACGACGTCACCCGCGACCTCGAGCCTTCCCGTGCGCACCAGCTCCGCCAGGACGGATTCGAAGAGGGGCTCGGCGCCGCCAAATACACGCTCTTTAAGTTCCTCCTTGGGAATGCCCTCGCGCAGGGGCTCGCGGGCGTGGAAGGCCTCGACTTCAGCAACCGTTTGTTCACCAAGGCGCGCGAGCCGCGCACTGGCAGCCAGCGTCAGCGGTGCCTGGCTGACGACGCGAATCTGCCCGGCACGCTCCAGGCGCCCAAGCACATCGTGAAGCTCGCTTTCGCGCCAGCCCGTGCGTGCGATAAGTCGCTCGAAGCTGACTGCGACCCGCGGCTCGGTAGCAATGAAGCTGGCCAGGGCTTCGTCGTGCGAATCGCCCGCCAGGATGGCGAGGTGCGCGCGCACGTCCGGGTCGTTCGGCCGGTGCTTGCGCGCCAGCGCGTCGAGCACGCGGCCGCCGCCGATCGTGATGACGGGCGAGAACTGCCGGATGATGAAGCTATCGCCCGGCAGGAGCAGTGCAGGCGCGTCGAAGCGAAGCTGCGCGAAGGTTTCTTCGCCCGGCTTGAGCTCGTTGCGGTCGAGTGGGAGCACCTCGGCGATGAGCTCAGCCGTGCCGTGATGGAAGTGGACGCGGGCGCGCTGCTTGAGTGGGCGGGCGGAAGGCAGCAGGTGCAGCAGCACGTCAGCCCGCTCGGTGGTTTCGAATCGGCCGACCGCGGCCAGCGTCATCCCGCGGACCAGCTCGCTCAACCCCACGCCAGCCAGGTTCAGCGCCGTGCGCTGGCCGGCGAGAGCGTGTTCCGCGGCCTGGTTGTGCACCTGAATGCCGCGAACGCGCACGCGGCGGTGGGCGGGGAAAAGCTCAACCTCATCGTCGCGCGCGACCCGCCCACTGACGAGGGTGCCGGTGACGACGGTGCCGAACCCTTTCATCACGAAAGCGCGATCAATCGGAAGCCGAAAATAGTGGCTGGCATCCTTGCCGCGCACGGTCAGCGCCAGGCCGCGCAGCTCTTCCTTCAGCGAGTCGAGCCCCTGGCCGGTC
>JACQTG010000208.1 GCA_016210895.1 Acidobacteriota bacterium | reverse complement strand
TCCCGGTTGTGCTCTGCACGAGCAAGACCCGAGCGGAAACCGAACCGTTACGGGACGCCCTGGGGCTGACCGACCCGTTCGTGGTGGAGAACGGCGGCGCGATCTACGTTCCCCGCCACTATTTTCCGTTCACCGTGCCCGGCGCACACCCCGGCAGCTCCTTTGAAGTGCTGGAACTTGGCACCCCCTATGACAAGTTGGTGCACGCGCTGGAGGAAGCTGCGGCGGCGACAGGCGTGGAGGTGCGTGGTTTTTTCCAGATGAGTTCGGCTGAGGTGGCTACGCTGTGCGGACTCGACCCCGAAGCGGCAGCGCAGGCGCGGCAGCGCGAATACGACGAGCCGTTTGTGCTGGAGACCCGGGACGCGGAAAAGCAGGAGCGGTTCTTTGCCCGGCTCCAGCAGCAGGGACTGCGCTCGGTGCGCGGCGGGCGCTTCTGGCACCTGATGGGCAACAACGACAAAGGGGTGGCTGTGGGACGGCTGACCGAACTCTACCGGCAGCGGGAGGGAGAAATTTCGACCGTGGGCCTGGGTGATAGCCCCAACGACGCGGATTTTCTGCGCGCGGTAGACGTGCCGATTCTGGTGGCGCAGCCTGATGGCAGCCACGACGAGGAAGTCCGCAACCTCATTCCCACCGCCAGGCTCGTGCCTGGGGCAGGTCCGGTGGGCTGGAATGCTGCAGTACTTGAGCTGCTCGACCGCGGGCACCCCTCCACTTCGCGGCGCTCAAATGGGAGCAACCCTGCGGGCTGCGAGGCTTGATCGCTAATTTTTCGGTGTGGAGATGAGGACGTCCACCGGCTCGTGCATCACCGCTGTCGTCGGGTGCGCTTTCTCGTAGGCGGCGATTCTCTTCTCATGGTGCAGGGTCAGGCCGATCTCATCCAGTCCTTTCAACAGCGCCTGTTTGCGGAAAGGATCGATGCTGAACGTAATCCGCACACCGAGCTCGTCGGCAATGGTCTGATTCTCTAGGTTGACCGCAAGCCGGTAACCTTCGTTTTGCTCTGTGCGGCGGAAGAGTTCGTCCACCTGCGTGTCGGGGACCGTGACCGGCAGGATGCCGTTCTTGAAGCAGTTGTTGTAGAAGATGTCGGCGAAGCTGGGAGCGATGACCACGCGGAAGCCGTAGTCGAGCACCGCCCAGGCCGCGTGCTCGCGGCTGGAGCCGCAGCCAAGGTTGGCACGCGCCAGCAGGATGGAAGCGCCCTGGTAGCGCGGCCAGTTCAGCACAAAGTCGGGATTCGGCTTCTCGCCGTCCAGGTAGCGCCAGTCGTAGAAAAGAATCCGCCCGTAGCCCTCGCGCGTCAGCAGCTTGCAGAACTGCTTGGGGACCATCTGATCCGTGTCCACATTGACGCGATCAAGCGGCGCCACCAGGCCCCTGTGTTCTGAGAACGGCTGCATTTTGTCTTCGCCCCTTGCTACTCCACCCCGTCCACGCCCCACTGGCGGATGTCCACGAAGTGACCCGTGAGGGCGGCGGCGGCGGCCATCACCGGGCTGACCAGGTGCGTGCGTCCGCCTTTGCCCTGGCGGCCTTCGAAGTTGCGGTTCGAGGTGGAGGCGCAGCGCTCGCCGGCGGGAAGCACGTCGGCGTTCATTCCAATGCACATGCTGCAGCCGGAATCGCGCCACTCGAAGCCCGCCTCGAGAAAGATTTTGTCCAGGCCTTCCTCCTCGGCTTGGGCCTTCACCGCGCGCGAGCCCGGCACGACGAGCGCCTGCTTCAGGCTCTGCGCCACCTTCTTGCCCGCCACCACACGCGCCGCCGCGCGCAGGTCTTCGATGCGCGCGTTGGTGCAGGAGCCGATGAAGACGCGGTCTAGGGGAATGTCGACAATCCGCGTCCCTGGCTCGAGTGCCATATATTGGAGGGCACGCTCGGCCGCCTTGCGGTCGACGGGGTTCGAGAATTCGCTCGGGTCGGGCACGCGCCCAGTCACGTCGGTCACCATACCGGGGTTGGTGCCCCAGGTCACTTGCGGTGCGATTTGTTCTGCGCGCAATTCGACGACGCGGTCGTAGCGCGCGCCTGGGTCGGTTGCCAGTGACTTCCAAGAATCCACCGCTACTTGGAAATCCTTGCTGCGCGGCACAAAGGGGCGTCCCTCGAGGTAGGCGAGGGTGATGTCGTCGGGTGCGACCATCCCAGCCCGTGCTCCCGCCTCGATGCTCATATTGCACACGGTCATCCGCCCCTCCATGCTCAGCGCGCGGATGGCCTCGCCGCCATACTCGATGACATGGCCCGTGCCGCCGGCCACGCCAATCTTTCCGATAATGGCCAGAATGATGTCCTTGGCCGTAATGCCCGGCGGGCGCTTGCCGTGGACGAGCACGAGCAGCGTCTTGGACTTGAACTGAAGCAGGCACTGGGTGGCCAATACGTGCTCGACTTCACTGGTGCCAATGCCGAAGGCGAGCGCGCCGAAGGCGCCGTGGGTCGAGGTGTGGCTGTCGCCGCAGACGATGGTCTGGCCGGGCTGGGTGATGCCGAGTTCCGGCCCGATGACGTGCACGATGCCCTGGTGGCGGCTGTGCATATCAAACAGGCGCACGCCGGTCTCGCGGCAATTCTGCGCCAGGGCCTCAAACTGTGCTGCCGCGGCGGCGTCCAGGATGGGCAGGTGGCGATCCTTGGTGGGGACGGAGTGGTCCATGACGGCGAAGGTCAGGTCCGGCCGCCGCACCTTGCGCCCAGCCTGACGCAAGCTGGCGAAAGCCTGTGGGGAAGTGCCTTCGTGAATGAAATGGCGATCAATGTAAATAAGGGAGGGCTGGGCCGGCGCTTCGTGGACTAGATGGTTCTTCCAGATTTTTTCGTAGAGGGTCAGCGGCACCGTCGTCCCTGCCGTCATTTTACCATCTTGCGCCCGAACTACGCGCTGCGCGCGGGAATCACTAGCCGACGGGGCGCAGATGAAGCATCGTCAAGGCCACGCTGAGCAGAATGACCGCGGCTGAGCCCCAACCCATCAGGGTGACGGTCAGTCGCTGGGCGGCCGTCACCGGCCGGCGTTCGCTCACCACGCGCCCGAGCACGAACCCGCTTAGCAGCCCGCCCAAGTGGGCCGCGTTGTCGAAGGGCATGAAGACGCCCAGTATGAGAATAAAGATGGCCCAGCGAATCAGAGAGGACCGGTATTGCGC
>JACQTG010000212.1 GCA_016210895.1 Acidobacteriota bacterium | reverse complement strand
TGGTGGCATCCTGCGCTGTGACCGCCTCGCCCGAGGCGTGGTGGAAGCGGCACGCGAGCTGCGCCTCACGGTGCCGGTCGTCATCCGGATGGAAGGCACCAATGTCGAAGAAGGGCGCAAGATTCTGCGCGAATCGGGCCTGAACTTCACCGTCGCTGAGGACATGAAAGACGCCGCCCAAAAAGTCGTGCAACTGGCCAAAGAGCGATGAGTATCTTGGTGGACAAAGCGACGCGCGTGGTGGTGCAGGGGCTGACCGGCCGCGAGGGCAGCTTCCACGCCAGTCAGATGCTCGAGTACGGCACCAAAGTCGTCGCCGGCGTCACGCCCGGCAAGGGAGGGACCAGACACCTGGGCGTGCCGGTGTTCAACACCGTGGCCGAAGCGGTTCGGGAGACGCGCGCCAATGCCTCCGCCATCTTCGTGCCGCCTCCCTTTGCCGCCGACGCCATCCTGGAAGCCGCCGACGCCGCCCTTCCGCTCGTCGTCTGCATCACCGAAGGCATCCCCACGCTCGATATGGTGCGCGTCGCTGCCTACTTGGGCCTGCCTGCCGCAGGCGGGCGGCCCGCGACACGGCTCATTGGTCCCAACTGCCCGGGGATCATCTCGCCGGGGTAGTGCAAGATCGGGATTATGCCGGGCTTCATCCACCAGCCCGGCCGGGTGGGTGTGGTGTCGCGCTCGGGCACCCTGACCTACGAGGCGGTGGCGCAACTCACCGCGCACGGTCTCGGCCAGTCCACCTGCATCGGCATCGGCGGCGATCCCATCATTGGGACGAATTTCGTGGATGCGATGCGCCTGTTCAACGACGACCCCGACACCGACGCCATCGTCCTCATCGGGGAGATTGGCGGCACGGCGGAGGAAGAAGCGGCCGTCTACATCAAGAAAAACGTGCGCAAGCCGGTCTTCGGCTTTATCGCCGGTCGGACGGCGCCACCCGGTCGGCGGATGGGTCACGCCGGTGCGATCATCGCGGGTGGCCGTGGTACGGCAAAAGAGAAAATCGAAGCCTTGCGCAAAGCCGGCATCAGGGTTATTGACAGCCCGGCCGAAATCGGCGCCACGGTAGCCGCGGCATTGGGGAAGCAAAGGAAGCAGACGAGGCAGAAGAAAAGGAAACGCTGATGCCGGTTGAGCGGACGTTGGCCATCATCAAGCCGGACGCCATGCGGCGCGCGCTGCCCGACGAAATCTTGAAGCGTATCCGCCAGGATGGCTTCCGGATTGTGGCGCAGAAAGAATTGGAGTTGACCAAAAAGCAGGCGGAGGGCTTCTACGCCGTCCATCGCGGCAAGCCCTTCTTCGCGCCGCTCTGCGAATTCATGAGCTCGGACAAGGTACTGGTGATGGTCTTGGAAGCTGAAAACGCCATCGCGCGCTGGCGGGAGGTGATGGGCGCCACTGATCCCGCCAAAGCGGTGCCGGGCACGATTCGCCGGCAGTACGGCACCGACATCCAGCGCAACGCGGTCCACGGCTCCGACGGCCCCGACACGGCCGCGTTTGAGATCGGCTACTTCTTCGCCGGCTATGAGCTGGTCTAGCTGGCGGGTCAGGCCTTCAGGCCTGACATTAGCTCAGCCAGACATTCTTGGGCTTTAGCCCCTGAGGTCATCTTTCATTTGAGCAGCTTACCACTCGCCGGGAACGAGAACTTCTTCCGCACCTTTTGGCCGCGCGTGGCCGCCAGCGTTACCTCCCACCGTGCGGGACGAACGGCAGTCGAGGATGTGCGCTCCCTGATTCGTCTTCTCAGGCTTCGCCGCGGGGCACGTATTCTCGATGTTCCCTGCGGTTACGGGCGTCACGCAGTGGAGCTCGCCCGGCGCCGGTTCGACGTAACCGGCGTGGACATCAGCCCCGCGTTGCTCGCACAAGCACGTCAGGCGGCAGCCGCAGCCGGCGTGCGTGCTGAATTCCGCCGTGGCGACATGCGCCGGCTTGCCTACCGTAGGCGGTTCGATGCCGTGCTCAACCTGTTCACCAGTTTCGGCTACTTTGGCGACGCCGGTGACCTGCGGGTGCTGCGAAATTTTCATAGCGCCTTGCGGCCCGACGGCTGGCTCGTCCTGCACCTGATCAATCGCGACTGGCTGGTGCGGCACTATCAGCCCTACGCCCGCTCCCGCATGAGCGAGTTCGTGGTAACCGAGAGGTCAAGATTGGACCTCGCCACCAGCCTCGTCATCACCGACTGGACGGTCGAGCGCGGTCGCCGCGTCTGGCGGAACCGGAGCCGCCTCCGGGTTTACTCCTGCCACGAACTCCTGGGGATGCTGAAAGAGGTAGGGTTTCGGGACACCCGATGCCTGGGTGACCTGCGCGGCAAACCCTTGACCCTCGACTCCCGCTGGCAGGTTCTGCTAGCCCGCCGCTGACTGCTGGGCTCGTATAGCCTTGCGCGGCACCCAGAGCGTGCCTAGACTTTTCTTGATGCCGATGGAACCACTGCGCGAGTTGGGGAAGTTGCTCGTTCTGTTTGGAATTGTGCTGCTCGTTGTGGGCGGGCTGCTGACGCTGGGGCCGAAGCTGCCGGGACGCCTGGGACGATTGCCGGGTGATATCATTATCCGGCGAGAAAACTTCACCTTTTATTTTCCCCTCGCCACCGGTTTGCTTTTGAGTGTTATCCTTTCGCTTCTATTCCGGCTCTTCAGCCGGATGCGCTAGACGACGAAAGAGGCAAAGGAGGCAGACGAGGCAGAGGAAGCAAAGGATTGAACACTCTTGCATCGACTGTGGAGGGAGTGGCGCAAGCTGTGACAAGGGTTCGTTTGCGTCCTGTGCTTCTTATGCCTCCTTTGCCTCCGGAGTGGCGATGTGCCAGACGACGCTGGGTTTGGTCCCAGAGCGCAGAATCTACTCGGTCAGCGAGCTGACCGGGCAGATCCGCGTCATTCTGGAGCGGACCTTCCGCGACCTCTGGGTGCAGGGCGAAGTATCGAACTTCCGCGTCTCTCCCTACGGCCACTACTAC
>JACQTG010000210.1 GCA_016210895.1 Acidobacteriota bacterium | reverse complement strand
GGGCTGAACAAGCCCCGCATGAAGGTTCCCAAGCTCCTGGCGGTGATCAACGAGTGCTGCACGGGCTGTGCTGGCTCACCCGCCTGTGTGGACTACTGTCCGGTGGAAGACTGCATGTACTGGGTGCCCGATCCGAATCATCCCCCCTTTGGTGTGATTGAGGTGGACCCGCTGCTCTGCATCGGCTGCAAACTGTGCACAAGCAAGGGCCCCGACGGCGCTTTTCTGGAAGGGTGTCCCTGGGACGCCATCGACATGGTGCCGACGGAGGGTTGGGAAGCCCGCCACGGCAAGCTCCCCTACTAGCTCTCGGCTAGTTTCTTTCTTTCTCGGTTGACGATTTCCGGTTCTCGATGCTGCCTGCGGTGAGGCGCGCCTGCTGCCGGATGCTTTCTGGCATTCCCGGATAGCCGCGAGCAAATCGTTCCACTTCCGGCAAGTCCTCGGGGCGTCCCACCAGATAGAGCGCGCGCAGCGCCTCCCACACCTGTTCGGGCGCCGGGGCCAGCAGAATGATTTCGTCTCCCGTCTCGACCGTGCTGCCGTCCTCGGCGAGATGCGCCTCGACGCGACCGGGGAGGGGCGCGCGCACCTCGACCTGATCGTCGCGACGCCGCTCGATGCGCGCCAAGAGAGTTCCCGGATTCACCGGGTCGTCGACTTTCAAGCGCAGCCGTAGCGTTCCCGTGTCCGGCGCCCGCACAAGATAGGGTCGCAGCATATTCAGCAGCTCGGGGCGCCCGGCCGCATCGCTGAAGCGCACAAGGGAGAGGGCTGCGTTGCGGCGCACCATCGGCTCGGGGTCTGCAAGCAACCCCCGAAGAGAGGCATGAAATTCTTGCGCCTGATTGTCCTGTCCCATCACCCAGGCCACCATCACGCGTAGCTCGGGTTGCGGATGAGCGGCAAGCGTCTCTATCTCACCATACCACCGGCGGGCCGAGGGATCGCCCTGCACCATGCGCTCGGCAATCTGTGCCAGGGCGTGCTGTACTTTCCGCGGGCGCTCCGTCTGCGCGAGATAGCGGCTGATTTCCTCCTCCGTGAGCGGCCGTCCGAACCAGGTGCCGCGCCAGAAGAGGAAGGGGACGAGCACGAACAACACCACCAGCACCATCATCACGACCAGAAGCCAGCGCCGCCGCGAAGAGCTCGGAGCAGCTCCGGCAGGGGTTTCAGGACTCGTCATTCAGCACCACTCACGATGGGATAGGGTAGCAGGGATAGCCGTGGAATTCACGCCACCCGGCTAGCCCCTCGGGTAGAGGTGATAGACCATCCAGTACACCACGACCCCGGTCAGGGAAACGTACAACCAGATGGGAAGTGTCCAGCGGGCAATCCGCCGGTGGCGGTCAAACTGTCCCTTCAGCGCGCGGTAGAGCGTCGTCACCGCCAGGGGCACGATGAGGACCGCCAGCACGGTGTGCGAAATCAAGATGGTGAAGTAGACAACTCGAATCCAGCCCACGCCGCGGAAAGGAACCGAGCCGACCTGGAAGTGATAGGCAAGGTAGGAAACCAGGAAGGCCACCGACAGCGCGAACGCCGTTATCATGCAGGCTTTGTGTCGAGTCACCTGCTGCCGCCGAATAAAGCGGTAGCCAAGCAGGAGGAACACGGCGCAGGTGGCGTTGAGCCCCGCATTGAGGCTGGGAAGGAGTGGAGTTTCTGCCATCAGCTCGCCGTGCGTGCCAGGGAGCGACCGGCGAAGGCAATGGCGGCGGCGAGCGCCAGCAGGGCAAAGACGCTTGTTACGAGCAGCGAGAACCCCAGTGACGGCAGGTCCGCTGCGGGAACGTGCGTGGGTGAATAGAGCGCATGGCGCAAGGCAGCCATGGCGTAGGTCAGGGGGTTGAGTTCCATAATCCACCGCACCCAACTCGAAGCGCCCGAGGCAGGGAAGAGCGCTCCCGAAAGCACCCACATCGGGATCAAGAACAGGTTCACGACTCCGTGGAATCCCTGCACCGAGTCGAGTCTCCAGGCCACCAAGAAGCCTAGACTCGTCACCGCCAGTGCCACCAGCACCAATACCCCGACTAACAACACGACCTGAGCGAGACCCAGCCGGATTCCCACCGTCGGCGCCAGCAGGGCAAACACCAGCGCCTGGGCAACGGCCAACGCTGTTCCCCCGAGCACTTTGCCGAGAACGAGGCTGGCACGCGGAGTCGGCGCCACTAAGACCGACTGCAGAAAGCCCTCGCGGCGGTCCTCAATCGTGGACATCAGGCAAAAGATGGAGGTGAACAGCAGAATCAGCAGCAACGTGCCGGGAAAGAAGTACTCCAGATAGCCGGTCCTGGGCGGCGCGGCCGGATCACGAAACGACGTGCCGATGCCTGAGCCGAGCAAGAGCCAGAATACGACGGGCGTGCCCAAAGCGCCCACCACCCGGCTCCGTTGTCGGTAAAAACGGATCAGCTCGCGCCAGCAAAGCGTGCCGGTGGGGAGAAGAAAGCCAGATACGGTTCGCTCGGCGTGCGGCATAGATTAGCTCGCTGGCCTCGGCGGCTCGTTCTTCTCGTCGGCTGGATTCTCCTGGGGGCGTGGCTGCCAAAGGGCGCGCAGGGGCTCGCTGCAGAGCAGGGAAAGCATCAGACCGAAGAAGACGACGGCGAGTAGCAGGGACGTCAGAATGAGGAGAAGCCCGTCCATTCCGTACACTTCGCCTCCCAGCACGGCCCAAACAAATACTCCGAAAAACACCAGTGCCAGCAGCAGGCACAGCCCGACCAGAATCAGCACTTCCCGCATTCACGGTCTCCCCTCGTGGAAGCGGTGACCCGTTTGTCGAATAAAAACGTCCTCCAGCGTGGGCTTCGAAAGTGTGACCGCCTCAATCAAGCCCGGAAAGGCTTCCATCACCTCGGCGATGAATTCGTGCCCGCGCGGCCGCTCGATGCGTACCATCCCATCCAAGACCGTAGGATGGCCGCCGAATCTCGACTCAATTTGGCTGCGCAACTCGTCGGGCTCGCGGCTCTCGAGCATGACCACGTCGCCGCCAATGTTCTGCTTCAACGTATCCGGCGCCCCCAGGGCCACCAACTGGCCTTGGTCGAGGATGGCCAAGCGGTCCGAGCGTTCGGCCTCCTCCATAAAATGCGTGGTCAACAGGATGGTGACATGTTCGTCCGCCTGCAAGCTCTTCAGATATCCCCAGAACTCGCGGCGGGCGATTGGATCGAGACCTGTGCTCGGTTCGTCCAGGAGCAAGACCGTGGGGCCGTGCAAGAAGCTCTTGGCCAGCTCGACCCGCCGGCAGAGGCCGCCGGAGAGTTGCTCGACCCTGTCCTCGGCGCGCTCGGCCAGACCGAAACGCGCGAGCAGCTCGACGATGCGCTCCGTCAGGCGCCCTCCGTGCAGGCCATAGAGGTGTCCCTGGTGACGCAGGTTTTCTCGAACCGTGAGCTTGCGGTCCAAACTCGGCGCTTGAAAGACCACACCTATGCGCTGGCGCACGGCCAGCGGATGACGGTTCAGGTCTTCTCCGAGAATGCGCGCATGCCCCTGGGTGGGTGGGAGAAGCATGGTGAGGATTCGGAAGAGCGTGGTCTTGCCACCCCCGTTGGGCCCGAGCAGCGCAAAGATTTCACTCGCCTCCACGGAGAAGGAAATATTCTTAAGAGCGGCGCGGGTGCCGTACCGGAAACTAACGCCGTCCACTTCAATGACTGGGTGCTCCATCATTACGGGCGTTCAGGGCGCTCTTCGATCGAGCAGCAAGAGCGCGAACACGAGCGGAAGATAGAGAATGGAAGCCTGCAACAACTGTTTCGCGCGAACATTCGACCGGGTCACGGCCAGAGAAATCGCCGAGGCGAGGAAGCCCAAGCCCACCACCAAGGCGCCCCATAAGTAGAGAGTTCCAGCCATACCCAGCAGCGCCGGAAGCAAACTCACCGGTAAGAGAGTAAGCGTGTAGAAAATAACCTGTCGGCCGGTCGCGGGTCCGCCTCCGTCAGCCACCGGCACCATCAAGATTCCCGCACGCGCATAATCTTCTCGATACATCCAGGCAATGGCCAAGAAGTGCGGGAACTGCCAGAAGAACAACATCGCGTAGAGGACGCCGGCGCGAACACTCATCTCACCGCCCGCGGCCACCCAGCCGATGAGCGGTGGCATCGCCCCGGGAAACGCCCCCACCAGCGTGCAGAGAGGCGAACGGGTCTTGAGCGGCGTGTAGAGGAAAAGATAGCTGGTCAGGGTCAGCCCCGCCAGCAGGCTGCTGGCGAGGTTGACGAGTAGCGCCAGATAGAGAACTCCCGAGAGAGAGAGGCCGATTCCGAACCACAACGCGTGGGCGGGCTGGAGCCGACCGGCTGGCAGCGGACGTTTCGCCGTGCGGCGCATCTTGCCATCGAGCCTGCGCTCGACAAACTGGTTCAGCGTGGCCGTTCCGGCCGCGACCAGGCCGGTTCCCAGGAGCGTGTGGAGAAGCAACCCCAGCTTGACGGGATCTTCAGAAGCCAGATAGAAGCCGACCAGCGTGCTGAGCAGGACGAGCAGGCTCACGTCCGGCTTGGTCAGGGCGAGATAGTCGCGCAGGCTGTCGCTGGCTGAGCTGACATGCAGGCTCAGGATGTCGGTTGTAGCCCTCACGGCGTCGCCTTCTCCGGAAGCGAAGGGAGTTCGAGCGCTGTCTGTGCGGGAGTCAGCCAGCGATGGGCCTGCCAACTGAGCACGACGCTCGCCGCCAGCAGTAGAGCCCCGAAGGTCACGTGCAACACGGTCAGGGCCACCGCCGCCGGCTCGGGCTGCGGCGCGTCTTTCGTGGCCAGTCGAATCCAGTACGAGCCCACGCCCAGGCCCAGCTGCACACTGAGCAGAACCAGCAGCCACCGCGCTGTGGTCCGGAGCGGCCCGGCGGCGAGATGGCGGCGATAGAGCGAAGCCAGCGCGGCGGCCACGGCGAGCGTGACCACCACAGCGC
>JACQTG010000025.1 GCA_016210895.1 Acidobacteriota bacterium | reverse complement strand
GTGCCCGCGCAGGTGGGAGTAATCCCAAGGGCAGCGGCCGGTGACCCGCCGCAGCAGGCAGCCGGTGGCATATTCGACCAACCAGATGCCCAGCACGTAGACAAACCCGCGCAGAAACCAGTGCCAGGGGCGCAGCGCGTTGTGCAGCGGCTCAAACAGCGGTGCCGCCAGTCCGTAGATGGGCAGCATCCAGAGCGAAGTGTGGCCGCGCAGCCGCCAGTCGGCCTGTTTGCCGGCGAGCTTCTCCGTCGTCGCCGACCAGACAATCTCGGCGCACCAGCCCAGCATCCCGTAGAGAAAAAAGCGAATCAGCATCTCTGTAACTCCCTGCCGGTGGCACCGGCGTCTCGCCGGTGGGGATGAACCGATGAGACTTGCCCTATGGTAAGCTAGTCGCCGCCATGGCAGAGAAGCCCGAAGAACAAAAAAGCGAAACGACCGAGAAGAAAGCGCCGGGCCTCGTCCCCATCAAGACCTCCACCGGCACCGGCTACTGCGACTGCATCTGCGGCTGCTACGAACTCGTCAGTATGCGCGATGAGGAAACCGGCAAGGGCTTCTGCCCCCGCTGCGGCGAGCAGCACATCGAGCGCAACCGCGAACTCGTCCGCAAAATGCCAAAGAAAAATGCTTCCTGGGAGTCCTCTCCGCTTCCGCCTGGAGCCAAGCCCCCGGCGCTCGAAGACTACCGCCGCTCGTAAAACGAACTCCCTCGTAATTCTCTGGCTTTTAGGATTCGGGATCTTCGCGCCCCATCTCGATCGAATAGAGATGCATGAGCTGGCCGGTCTCGGGGTTCATTTCCGGCGTAATGCGGTAGGTTTCCGGCCGCGTCTGCCAGCCCTGCTGCTCGAGTTCCGCCACCCGGCGATGGAACTCGTCCGGGTTCCACGCGCGCACGGTCATCGCCGAGTCCATTCTGGTTACACCGTGGCTGCGGGGTTGTGGGCGCGCGTAAATTCGACCAGGCGAGCCAGGGTTTGCCGTGCCAGGCCGGAGTCAATGGCTTCGGCGGCGCAGAGCACAGCCTCGCGCGGCAAATCAGCCCGGCCCGCAGCAACCAGTGCCAGGGCCGTGTTCACGATGACAATGTCCCGCGCCGGCCCTTTTTCTCGGTCTAAGACCCGCCGGATAATGTCGCCGTTCACCGCGGCATCCCCGCCGCGGACGGCATCGGTTGCGGCCCGAGGCAGGCCGAAATCCTCCGGTCGAACCTCGTAGCGGGTCACCTGCCCTTGGTGGAGTTCCGCCACCCGGGTTTCTCCCGCCAGCGACACTTCGTCCAGGCCGTCCCGGCTGTGGACGACAAAGGCGCGCCGCGAGCCCAGCGCCGCCAGTGCCCGCGCCAGCGGCTCCAGCCAGCGTGCGTCAAATACCCCCAGCACCTGCGCGTTCACGCCCGCCGGATTAGTCAATGGGCCCAGCAGATTGAAGACACTGCGAAAACGGAGCTCGCGCCGGGCGTTCTGCGCGTGCCGCATGGCGGTGTGCACGCGCGGCGCAAAGACGAAGCCGATGCCTACCTCGCGGATGCAGGCGCCGATCTGCGCCGGCGGAAGCTCGATGTTGACCCCGAGCGCTTCCATCACGTCGGCGCTGCCGCAGCGGCTGGAGATGGAGCGGTTGCCGTGCTTCGCCACGCGCACCCCGGCGGCGGCGGCCACGAGCGCCGCCGCAGTCGACACGTTGAAGGTGCCCGCGCCATCGCCGCCCGTGCCGCAGGTGTCGAGCAACGGCTCATCGGTCGGCGGCTGGGAGAAGATGGGCTGGGCGTGCGCGCGCATCGCCTCGGCAAAGCCGACTAGCTCGTCCACCGCCTCCCCCTTCAGCCGCAAAGCGGCAAGGAGGGCGCCCAGTTGCGCTTCGGTGGCACGGCCGTGCAGGATTTCTTCCATCAGCGCGCGCGCTTCGCTGCGCGTGAGGCTTGTGCCGCCGACCAGCTTGTGCAGTGCTTCGGGAACTGAGGTGGCTTGATTCAACGGAAAACCTTCACTTATACTGCCGGCTTGCCTCCGACGAACCTGCCTGCGGAGGGAACCGCTCCCGCTTTGTGCGTGGGCTGATTCTAGCACAGCCCTCGTGTCGAGTCGTGGAAGGAAGCCCGGGCGATGAAGCTGCACGAGTTTCAGGCTAAGCGAATCTTTGCTTACGCGCGCGTGCCCGTCCCGCGCGGCGAAGTGGCCACGACGCCTGAGCAGGTCGAACAACTCGCCCGCAGCCTGGGCGGCGAAGTCGTGGTCAAGGCGCAGATTCACGCCGGCGGGCGCGGCAAGGCCGGCGGCATCCGCCGGGCGCACACCCCGGAGGAGGCTCGCCAGCACGCCGTGGCGCTGCTGGGCCAGCCCCTCGTCACCGCTCAGACGGGTTCTGGCGGGCGCATCGTGCGCCGCGTCCTCGTGGAAGAGACGCTGCCCATCGCCCGCGAGCTCTATCTTGGCATCGTCGTTGACCGGGCACTCGCCCGGCCGGTGCTGATGGCCTCGGCCGCCGGTGGCGTTGAAATCGAAGAAGTCGCCCGGACCCAACCCGAAGCCATCCTGAAAGAGTCGATCGAGCCCGGACTCGGCCTTCAACCCTTTCAGGCGCGCCGCTTGGCCTACGGGTTGGGGCTGGACGAGAAGCTCGTCCAAGCTGCCGCGCAATTGTTTCCGGCGCTCTTCCGCGTCTTCCTGGAGCACGACGCCTCGCTGGTCGAGGTCAACCCCTGCGTGGTGACCCAGGGCGGGGGGCTGGTGGCGCTCGACGCCAAGATTGACCTCGACGACAACGCCCTGTGGCGGCACGAAGACCTGCGCGCGCTGCGCGATCTGGACGAAGAAGACCCGCTCGAGGTCGAAGCCTCCAAGCACCGCCTGAGCTACATCAAGCTCGACGGCAACGTTGGCTGCATGGTGAACGGCGCCGGCCTGGCGATGTCCACGATGGACATCATTCAACTGGCCGGCGGCCAACCCGCTAACTTCCTCGACGTCGGAGGCGGTGCTACCGCCGAGCAGATCACCGAAGCCTTCAAGATTCTCGTTGCGGACAAGAACGTCCGCGCCGTCCTGATCAACATCTTTGGTGGCATCCTGCGCTGTGACCGCCTCGCCCGAGGCGTGGTGGAAGCGGCACGCGAGCTGCGCCTCACGGTGCCGGTTGTCATCCGCATGGAAGGCACCAACGTCGAAGAGGGGCGCAAGATTCTGCGCGAATCGGGCCTGAACTTCACCGTCGCCGCCGATATGAAAGATGCCGCCCAAAAAGTGGTAAGACTTGCCGCTTTGGGAAAAACTGCACAATGACGGCACTTCTGCCTGATTGGCTCAGACATTTATGGTCCGAAGGCGAGCGCGAGGACGTCGAATCGGCTGTTAAAACCGCTCGGCAGCTCTACTCGTTGGC
>JACQTG010000205.1 GCA_016210895.1 Acidobacteriota bacterium | reverse complement strand
CCGATAAATAAGAGTGCAACCGCTGTTCTCATAGCTCTTGGCAGGCTCACTTGGGCTTGCAGCATGCTGAGTGCGACCGCCAGCACACCCAGCCAGCGACCCCATTCCTCGGCTCCCATCCGGTACACTAGCACGCTCGCAGGGACTTCTCGCTCAACGATTAACCCGAAAAGCAGCAACCATAACGGGCTCGCCAAGATAAGCAGCAGTCCGCCAACAGCATAAATCTTTATTGCCGCCATCGCAAAAACCTCCGAGCTCTTCCCCTTTCTGCAAGTTTTAGGCCGTACGCGGGCGGACGGTGTGGCGCTCGATGCGCTTCTCGTAGTCTACGCCCTGGAAGATGGCGTTCACATAGACGCCTGGTGTGTGCACCAGGTCGGGGTCGAGCTGGCCCACGTCCAGCAACTCCTCGACTTCGGCAATCACCCAGTCAGCTGCGGTGGCCATGACGGGATTGAAGTTGCGCGCGGTCTTCCGGTAGATGAGGTTGCCCCAGCGGTCGCCCTTCCAGGCCTAGACAAAGGCAAACTGCGCCCGCAGCGGCTTTTCCAGCACGTACATCTTGCCATCCATCTCGCGTGTCTCTTTTCCCTCGGCAATGAGGGTGCCGTAGCCCGTTGGGGTGAAGAAGCCGCCGATGCCAGCCCCGCTGGCGCGCAGGCGCTCGGCAAACGTGCCCTGCGGGACCAGCTCCACTTCGAGCTCGCCCTTCAGCACCAGTTCCTCGAACAGCTTGTTTTCGCCGACGTAGGTCGAAACCATCTTCTTCACCTGGCGGGTCTGAAGGAGGAGGCCGATGCCGAAGTTGTCCACGCCGGCATTGTTCGACATCACGGTGAGGTTCTTAATCCCTTTGCGGCACACCGCCGCGATCAGGTTTTCCGGGATGCCGCACAACCCGAAGCCGCCCATCATGATGCTGGCGCCATCGGGGATGTTCTTGACTGCCTCATCGGCATTGGGCACGCGCTTGTCCATCACTGCCTCCGTCGCTCGGCTTGGAGAGCCGCGAGCCGCTGGTGGATTTCCCGTGCCTTGCGAAACTCTTCTTCGAGCTCGCGCGACTGGAGCCGACTGCGCAGGCGTTCCAGGCGCTGCTCCAGGCGTTCGAGCGTGCGGACGATATTTTCGCTGTTGGTCAGGCCGATGTCGCGCCAGAGCTCGTAGGGACTGGCGGCGAGGCGCGTCATATCGGCGAAGCCCGGCCCGGCTAGGCGAATCGGCAGGCCATCCTCGTCGGTCTCGTCCCACACGACACTGGCGAGCGCGGTAGAAAGGAGTTGCGGGAGATGGCTGACGAGCGCCACGGCCCAGTCATGCGTCTCCGCATCGAGGACTTCGGGCTGCGCACCAATACTGCGAAGCAGTTCGAGCAAAGCCTGCGCCGTAGGCGCGTTCATCGTCTCCGGCTCATCCGGGGTCAGGATGTAGGTGGCCCCTACGAACAGATCCGGATCGGCATTCTCAATTCCTTGCTTCTCCTTGCCGGCCATGGGATGGCCACCCAGAAACAAAACTTCTGGTGCGCCGGCCTCTCGAGCAATCCGACAAATGGCGGCCTTGGTGCTGCCGGTGTCGGTCACGAGCGTGCCAGGACCCACCTGCCGCAAGATCTGAGGCAGCAGCTCAAGCGTGAGGACCACCGGAGTAGCGATGTAGACGAGTTGAGCGCCGCGAATCGCCTCGTCGAGCTCCGTCGTGCCGCGCTGGATGGCTCCCCCCTGCTCGGCTTGCGCCAGTACTTCCGGGCGGTCCCAGCCCACGAGTTCAGCGCTCGAGCCGCGCTGGCGCAGAGCCAGAGCAAACGACCCGCCGATGAGTCCCACGCCGAGGATGGCAATGCGCTCGAACGCCACGCTTCAACCCTTCAACAGTTCAACTTCTCAAACCACTAGTCGATGCTTCGCCCCACGGCTGGGGCGATGATGCGGAGTTCCTTCATCAACTGGGCAAACTGGTCGGGGAAGAGCGACTGCGCGCCATCGCTCAGGGCGTGTTCGGGGTCGTGGTGGACCTCGACCAGCAAGCCGTCGGCGCCCGCAGCCACGGCCGCGCGCGCCATCGGCGGCACTTTATCGCGCCGGCCGGTGCCGTGCGAGGGGTCGGCGATGACGGGCAGGTGCGACAATTTCTTGATGACCGGGATGGCGGCGATATCGAGCGTGTTGCGCGTATAGTTCTCGAAGGTGCGGATGCCGCGCTCGCAGAGAATCACCTGGTAGTTCCCGCCCGCCAGGATGTATTCAGCCGAGAGCAGCAACTCTTCGATGGTGGCCGACATCCCGCGCTTGAGCAGTACCGGCTTGCGTACCTTGCCCAGCTCGCGCAGCAGGTTGTAGTTCTGCATATTGCGCGCGCCCACCTGAAAGATGTCGACGTACTTGTCTACCATCGCAATCTGCGTGTGGTCCATGACCTCGCTGACGACGAGCAACCCGTGGCCGTCGGCCGCCTCGCGGAGAAACTTCAGCGCGGGCTCGCCCAATCCTTGGAAGCTGTAGGGTGAGGTGCGCGCCTTGAAGGCACCACCGCGGAGCACCTGCGCACCTTCGCGGCGGACGCGCGCGGCAATGGCTTCGATCTGTTCGGGACTCTCGACACTGCACGGTCCCGCCATCACCACGACTTGGTCGGCGCCCACGCGCACGCCGCGGCTCAGCTCAACCACGGTGCCTTCGGCCCGAAAGGCGCGGCTCGCAAGCTTGTAGGGAGCGCTGATGCGGAGGACTTCACGCACGCCCTCGAGCAGCTCGATGTCGCGGGTGTCGAAATCTAGCTTGGCGCCGACCGCGCCGAGCACGGTGTGCCGCACACCGCTCGAGCGGTGCACATCAAACCCCATTTCGATCAACCGCTCGATGACGCGCTGAATCTGCTCCTGCGTCGCCCCCTCTTGCATCACCACAACCATGGGCGCTGTTCCCCTTTCCCGATTCCCCTCATCCTTTCTTCTTGCCTGCGCTCTTCTCCCCCGGCTCGCGGTAGGCGCGGTGCTCGACGCTGCGCGCTTCGTCTAGGATGCGCTCAAACAGGCGCCGGATGGCCTCGTCGTCGAGCGGCCCGCCGTTCACCCGCTGGACCTGGGCCAGAATCTCTGCCTCGCGCTCAGGTTGGTAGAGCGGCAGGCCGCGCTCGTGCTTGAGCCGGCCAATCTCGAGCGCCGCGCGCGAGCGCTCGTTGAGCAACTCGACCAGCTTGCGGTCGATTTCGTTAATCCGCCGCCGCCAGTCGTCAATACCCATTACGCGCCTCCGGCTCCTGCCCTGCGCGCTTCAAGCTTCGCACGAGCTCAGCCGCAGCCTCCAGCGCCCCCACGCCGTGACCGTGCCGCTCGCAGCATTCCACCAAGGCGCTGCCAACGACAATCCCGTCCGCCAACCCGACCAGCGCGCGCACCTGCTCAGGCCGCGAGATGCCGAAGCCGACCGCCAGCGGCAGCCCGGTGTAGCGCCGCAGACGCTTGAGCAAGCTGGGCACGTCTTCCGGCAGGTCGGCGCGCGCGCCGGTGACACCCCGGCGCGAAATCACGTAGACGAAGCCGCGCGACACCTCGGCAATGCGCTTCAGGCGCGGCTCGCTCGAGGTCGGCGCCGCCAGAAACACCGTGTCGAGTTTGGTGCGTCGCACCAAGGCCAGATAGTCGCCAGCTTCTTCCGGCGTCAGGTCAGTGATGAGCACGCCATCCAGGCCCGCGCGGACAGCTTCGGCCGCAAATCGCCCGAGGCCGAGCTGCAACACCGGATTGTAATAGCTGAACAACACCAGAGGAATCTCGCTCTGCTGGCGCAGCCGCGCGGCCAACTCCAACACCTGCGCCAAGGTGGTGCCGCCGCGCAGGGCGCGCTCGCTGGCACGTTGAATGACCGGCCCGTCGGCAATCGGGTCAGAGAAGGGCACGCCCAGCTCGATGACATCGGTGCCTGACGTGGCGAGTTGCAGAACGAGGCGCTCGGTAAACTGCAGGCTCGGGTCACCCGCTGTTATGTAGGCCACGAGTGCCAGCTCGCGGCGGTCGCGCAGGGCGCGAAAGCGCTCGGCCAGGCGCGACCCTGCACCCACTGAGACCTTTGTGGCCACGGCAGTCATCGTAGGTATCTCGCCAGGATGTCCATATCTTTGTCGCCGCGGCCAGAGAGGTTGACCACAACGACTTCGCTCTTTTTCATCCGGGGCGCCCGCGCCACCAATTCGGCCAGCGCGTGCGCGGGCTCGAGCGCGGGGATGATTCCCTCCTGCCGGGCGAGCACGCGCGCGGCTTCGAGGGCTGCTTCGTCGCTGACGGCCGCGTATTCGACCCGGCGCTGCCGGTAGAGATAGGCATGCTCGGGACCGACGGCAGGGTAGTCGAGTCCAGCGGAAACGGAATGCGTGGTGGCAATCTGCCCATCGGCATTCTGCAGCACGTAGGTATAGGTTCCGTGCAAGACACCCGGGCGGACGCCGTCGTTGCCGGCGCGATGAAATGCCAGCCGCGAGGCGTGCTCGCCCAATTGGGTTCCGCGGCCGCCGGCCTCGACTCCGACCATCTTCACGCGGCGGTCGCGCAGGAAGTCATAGAACAGGCCGATGGAATTGGAGCCACCGCCCACGCAGGCGAAGAGCCAGTTGGGCAGGCGGCGTTCGAGCTGGAGGATTTGCGTGCGCGTCTCCTGACCGATGACGCGCTGGAAGTCGCGCACGAGCATCGGGTAAGGGTGAGCACCACAGACCGAGCCGAGCAGGTAGTGCGAGGTCTCGACATTGGTCACCCAATCGCGCATCGCTTCGTTGATGGCGTCCTTGAGCGTCCGGCTGCCAGCATGGACCGGAACCACTTCGGCACCAAGCAGCCGCATCCGTTCGACGTTCAGCCGCTGCCGCTCCATATCCTCCTCGCCCATATAAACCGTGCAGGCCAAACCGAAGCGTGCCGCTACCGTCGCCGTGGCCACACCGTGCTGGCCGGCGCCCGTTTCGGCGATCAGGCGGCGCTTGCCCATGCGCACGGCGAGCAAGCCCTGGCCCAGGCCGTTGTTGATTTTGTGCGCGCCCGTGTGAAGCAGGTCTTCCCGCTTCAAGTAGATGCGTGGGCCGCCAAGATGCCGCGTGAGGCGTTCGGCGAAAAAGAGCGGCGTGGGACGTCCGGCGAAATCGCGGAGCAATGCCCGGAGTGCACGCTGGAAGCGGCGATCCGCGCGGGCCTGCCGGTACGCGTGCTCAAGCTGCTCGAGCGGGCTGACCAGGGTTTCAGGCACAAAGCGGCCGCCGAACTCGCCGAAGTGTCCGCGCGCATCGGGCAAGATCTGTGCAGCTACCGGAGGCATATTCACCGCTTTGTGTCGGCCGGAGGCCGCACCAGGCTGCGCACATAGTTCACCAGGTGCCAGCGCTGGGTCGTGTTCAAGCGGCGCGCGTAGCCGGGCATCTGGTTGCGTCCCTGGCTGATTTTCCAAAAGAGTTCGCCGTCCCTCATTTTCTTCATCACCGCCGGGTCGGACAGGTCGCCGGGCGATTCGGTCAGGTTGCCGACCCAGGGACCGTCACCTTGGCCCTGCCCACCGTGGCAGACGAGGCAATAGTTCCGATAAAGCTTGCGCCCTTCGGCCACGGATTCAGCACGCCTGGCCACGGGATTCCGCCGTGCCTGAGCCGCCGCAGGCACCGGCCAGGGCTTCTTGTCGGCAGCAGCCCAAGCCGCTGTTCCCAGACAGAGAGCCAGCAGTGCCGCCGCGGCCGGCTTCATTGTGAAGCCGCAGCCGCCTGTGCGCGACGGATGAACTCGCGCAACCGGCGCAGGTCCTTTTTTCCGGGACGTCGCTCAACCCCCGAGCAGACGTCCACGCCAAACGGCTGGACTGCGGCGATGGCGGCCTCGACGTTATCGGGCGCCAATCCGCCAGCCAAGATGACGCGGCCGTAGGCTTTGGCCCGGCGCGCCTGCTGCCAGTCGAAGGATTTTCCCGTGCCACCGTATCGCCCCTTCACATCGCTGTCGAGCAAGAAAGCGGCGCAGTCTTTGTATTTCCTCAGCGTCTGTGGGCGAAAGCGGCGGCCGACGCGGAAAGCTTTGATGACCGCGAGCGGCGCCAGCGCTGCCACCTGGCGCGGGAACTCGTCGCCGTGGAGTTGGACGGTGCGGATGTCGCAGCGCGCGGCCACGGTCTGGACGACGCGCCGCGATTCGTTGACGAATACGCCCACGGCGGTCACAAAGGGCGGCAAGGCGGCGACAATGCGCTCGACGGCTTCGGGTTCAAGGTAGCGCGAACTGGCCGGGTAGAAATTGAAGCCCAGGGCGTCGGCCCCGGCATCGACGGCCGCCAGCGCGTCGTCGAGGTTGGTGATGCCACAGACTTTGATGCGCACCATGGCTAGGCCCCGGAGAGGAGTTGTGCGAGGGCGGCGGCGGGATCGGCGGCCTGCATCAAATGTTCGCCCACCAGGAAGGCGTCGAACCCCAATGCGCGCAAGCGAGCCAGGTCAGCCGCTGTCTTCAATCCGCTTTCGCTCACCGCGATGCGGTCGTCGGGGATGGCCTCGATCAGTCGTGCCGAAGTCTCAAGCTCGACCGCGAAGGTTTTCAGGTCGCGGTTGTTGACGCCGACGAGACGCGTGCCGGCTTCGAGCGCGCAGTCGAGCTCCTCCCGCGTGTGTACCTCGACCAACGCTGCCATCCCCAACTGCTCGCCCAAACGGATCAGTTGCCGCACTTCGGTCGTCGACAGGACGGCGGCAATCAGCAGAAAAGCGTCGGCGCCGGCGGCGCGGGCTTCGAACACCTGATAAGGGTCGAAGAGAAAATCCTTGCGCAGGACAGGCAAGGGGGTGAGTTGGCGGACGACGGTCAAGTCTTCGAGTGAGCCGCGAAAGAACTCTTTCTCGGTGAGGACGGAGAACGCCACGGCTCCAGCCTGCTCGAGCGCCGGCGCAAGCGCAGCCGGATTGTAGCCGCGGCGGAGCAGGCCGCGGGAGGGCGAGGCCTGTTTCAGCTCAGCGATGACGTTCAAAGCGTCACGCGCGAGGGCAGCGCGAAGGTCACGCACCGGCGGGGCGGTGGCGGCGCGCTCCTCAAGTTTGGCGAGCGGAAGGCTGCGCTTCGTCTCCGCCAGCCGTTCGCGGCAACGGTGAACGATTTCTTCGAGCCGCGAGGTGGGCCGGGAGTAGCTTTTGACGGCCAAGTTCTTGTCCCCAGAAGAGTTGTGACCCCGCCAGGATAAACTCGTATCGTAACGGGACCTCACGGGCAAGTCAACGCGGCTTGACGCCCCGGGTAAGTTTGGCTATAAAGAAACTGCGTAACAGGCAGGCGACTCGCTGCCAGAAGCCGCTTGGAAGGACCCGCCGAATCCGGTGGCGGTATCGTCTAGGGGCTAGGACGCCAGATTCTCAATCTGGAAACCCGGGTTCGATTCCCGGTACCGCTACCAACCTCACGCAAGCTGCACATCTGCCCCGTCTGCCTCAGCACTGTTCCTGTCGGAAGTAGGCCTCCAGTCTCGGCCAAAGCGAGCTTCACCGAAGAGCGTATCGGTGATATTGTCGAAGCGCTTAGAAAGCGGTTTTGAGGGGAGTCCACGATGAGCAAATTGGGCGTAGGAGTTGTGGGGGTGGGGGCAATCGGGAAGCGGCATGCAGAGAACTTGCGGCGGCTCATTCCCCAGGCGCGGCTTGTAGCTCTAGCCGATGCCGACCGCGAGCGAGCTCGGCAAGTGGCGGAAGAGCTAGAACTCGAGCACCACTACCAACGGATGGAAGATCTGGTGGCGCGGAAAGACGTTCAAGCCGTTGTCATTGCCTCACCCGGAAAGTTTCACGCCTCTGGGATTCAACTCGCGGCCGCCGCCGGCAAGGACATCCTATGCGAAAAGCCCTTGGCGCTGACGCTCGTGGAGGCCGATGCGGCCCTGGCTGCGGTGGAAAAGGCGGGCGTGCGGTTGCAAGTGGGATACATGCGCCGGTACGACCCGGCCTATGCCGAAGCGTACAAGCGCATCCAGGCTGGGGCAGTCGGCGACCCCATCATCTTCAAAAGCATCGGGCGCGACTGCGAGGCACCCCCGCTCAGCTACTTTCAGGACGGATT
>JACQTG010000203.1 GCA_016210895.1 Acidobacteriota bacterium | reverse complement strand
GATTCGCAGAGGAGCGCCTCTTGGAGCATTATCGGCGCCTCGGCCTTGAGCACTTAAAGGTCGAACGTCGCCTGGGTGACTTGGTCTTGTTTGTGTGCGGCCGCGTGCGCGATTGAACGCGCTGGATGACGCGGCCGAGGGGATCCGCTCCGGGAGAATGAGCGATGTCGTGGTGGGAACTTACCCGCGTGGCTGAGCCCGAGGTCATGGACGAAGGCGATGAGGTGGAAGCCTACGCTTCGGCCACCGCCCAGGCCTACCTTGACCGGATCGACGACACTTTCGTTGCACAGGCCGTGCGCTTGGGCGTGCGGCGTGGTCGTGGGATCGACATTGGCACCGGACCGGGGCAGATTCCCCTCAAGATTGCGCGCCAGTTGCCGGCGCTGCATTTGCTTGGCGTGGATTGCTCGGAGGCGATGCTGGCCGAGGCGCGACGCCACGCGGCCGCCGCGGGCCCGTCTGACCGGGTCCGCTTTGAGACGGGCGACGGCAAGCGACTCGACTACCCTGACGCCTCTTTTGATCTCGTGCTCTGCAATTCCGTCCTCCATCATTATTCCGATCCCCTTGCTGCCTTGAATGAAATGGCTCGCGTGGTCAAACCCACGGGCGCCCTTCTGGTGCGGGATCTTCGCCGGCCCTCTCGCCTTGCCTTTCGGCCTCACGTCGCCTGGTACGGACGCTGCTATGTGGGCAAGATGAAAGAGCTCTATGTCTCTTCGGTCCGCGCCGCCTATACCCTGCGAGAGCTCGCAGAGCTGGTGCGCGCCTCGCGTCTCGACGGTGTCCGCCTGTTTCGCTTCGGACGCACACACATCGGCTTCGAGCGTCCCGCCCGGCCAGGATGAGAAAACCATGCTGGCCGCTCTTACTCCTGAGCTGGGTCTATTTGTGCCGCCAGAGACATTTCTCCTCTTCCCCTTCGGGGACCCTCAATTGGCCCAGCAGGCACTGGAGCTGATTCGAACCTGGGTGTCGGCTTTTCGCCTCACTCAGGATCAGCTGAGCGCTCGCTGCGATGCAAGCGACAGCACCGTCTACGTGCGGCTCAAGTTCGACGCCCATGAGGCGAATGCCTACCGGCGATGGCTGGAGCGAATTCCGCGCGAACCTCCGTTCGTACAGGCAGAGGTAAGAACCGTGGTCGAACGTGCGGGAGATTTCCGGGTTGTCCGCGACCGCTTTGAACAGCTCCACACAGCCGATTGACTTGCGCGCAAGCGAGACAACATAATAGCTGACATCAGTTCAGGGCAGCTTCAATGGCGACGCCGCCACAAACGCGGGAAGCCGCCAAGACGGCGGACAAATATCACGGCCTCGGTCGCGACACGCTGGTGCGACTCTACCGGACGATGTATTTGTCCCGTCGGCTGGACGACCGGGAGATTCAGCTCAAGCGCCAGCAGAAAACGTTCTTCCAGATCAGCGGCGCGGGGCACGAAGCCATCCTGGTTGCGGCCGGCCTGGTGTTGAAGCCTGCCTACGACTGGTTCTACCCCTATTACCGCGACCGGGCTCTCTGCTTGATGCTCGGAATGACCCCCTATGAAATGCTCCTGGAAGCTGTGGGCGCGCGCGAGGATCCCAACTCCGGCGGTCGCCAGATGCCCTGCCACTGGGGCCACGCCGGGCTCAACATTGTTTCCCAGTCGAGTCCCACGGGGACGCAGTGGTTGCAGGCGGTGGGATGCGCTGAGGCGGGGCTCTTCTATGCGGCCACGTCAGAGGCGGCCGAGCGCGCACAGGCCCGTTGGGAGAAGAACGAAGTCGTGTACGCCTCGGGTGGCGATGGCACGACGAGTGAAGGCGAATTCTTCGAAGCCTTGAACACGGCCTGCAACTTGAAGTTGCCGGTTCTCTTTCTGATCGAGGACAACGGCTACGCCATCTCCGTTCCGGTGGAAGTGCAGACCGCCGGCGGCAATATCGCCCGGCTTGTGCGAGGATTCCCCAACCTGGAAATCCTCTCCGTTGACGGCACCGATCCGCTGGCCAGCTACGAGGTGATGGAACGCGCAGTAGCCTACTGCCGCGCGCGCCGCGGGCCGGTGCTCGTGCACGCCACAGTCATCCGGCCCTACTCCCACTCGATGTCCGATGACGAAAAGCTCTACAAACCCGACTCCGAGCGCGAGGGAGAGGCGCGTCGCGACCCGCTACCCAACTTTGGTCTGTTCCTGATTCGTGAGGGCTTGCTTGACGAAAAGCAGCTCCAACAACTCGAAGCCGAGGTGGACAAGGAGATTCTCGAAGCCACCGACCGCGCCCTGGCGGCCGAGCCAGCACGGCCCGAGGAGGCGACGCTCTACGTCTACTCACCGGACGTCGATCCCACCAGCGAAGAGTTTTCGACCGCGCCGGAGTTCACGGGCGAGCCGAAGACGATGGTGGAGTTGCTCAATGCTTGCCTGCACGATGAAATGGCGCGCGACCCGCGCGT
This sequence comes from Acidobacteriota bacterium, assembly GCA_016210895.1. Next base: position 5,319 of record JACQTG010000203.1, on the reverse strand, counting down.
GGTGGTCTTCGGCGAGGATGTGGCCGATTGCAGCCGCGAAGAATACCTGGAGCGAGTCAAAGGCAAGGGTGGTGTGTTCAAGGTCACGCACGGCTTGCAGCGGCGGTTTGGTGGTCGTCGTGCGTTTAACACCCCGCTGGCGGAAGCCAACATCGTCGGCCGCACAATTGGCCTGGCCGAGCGGGGACTGAAACCCGTAGCCGAGATTCAATTCTTTGACTACATCTGGCCGGCAATGATGCAGTTGCGGAATGAGCTGCCCCTGGTACGCTGGCGGTCGAACAACGCCTTCAAGTGCCCGGCGGTCATTCGCGTGCCGATCGGCGGCTATCTCGGTGGCGGTGGCATCTACCACAGTCAGTCGGGCGAGGTCATCTTCACCCACATTCCTGGCCTGCGCGTGGTGATGCCCGCCACTGCGCTCGATGCCAACGGGCTGCTGCGCACGGCCATCCGCTGCGACGACCCCGTATTGTTCCTCGAGCCCAAGCACCTCTACCGCCAGCCACACAACCGCTCCCCCTATCCGGGGCCGAACTATATGGTGCCGTTCGGCAAGGCCGCGCGGGTGCGCGAGGGCACTGACGTTACCATCGTGGCCTATGGTTCGCTTGTAATTCGCGCGCTCCAGGCGGCCAAAGCGCTTGAGCGAGAAGATGGTGTGAGCGTCGAGATTCTTGACCTGCGCTCGCTCAGCCCGTACGACTGGGACGCCATTGTAGCCGCGGTGAAAAAGACGAATCGCGTGCTCGTGGCCCATGAGGATACGTTTTCCTGGGGCTACGGGGCCGAAATCGCCGCACGCATCTCGGATGAGCTGTTTGACTTCTTGGACGCGCCCGTGCGTCGCCTGGCCGCGTTGGACGTTTTCGTGGCCTACCAGCCACGCCTCGAGGACGCGATTCTTCCTCAGACGGATGACGTCGTGCGTGCGGCGCGCGAGCTGCTGGCTTTCTGAGGAGTTCAGAGTAGGCCGATGAGTCGGAGAGGGATAATCGATCCAGGCAAGGGAACTTTTCCCACACTTTTCGCGTAGGAAGTTGGCGGAGGGGCGATGATCTGCCAGAACTGCAAGCGAGAGATCGTTGAAGGTTCAGCCTACTGTTATCACTGTGGGACGCGCCAGGTGGCTCCCGCGGGAGCTTCGCGGACGTCGGGGAAGCGCCTGATGCGTTCCCGCCGGGACAAGAAGATCGCCGGCGTCTGTGCGGGCGTGGCCGACTACTTCGAGTTGGACGTGACCATCATTCGCGTGGTCTGGCTGTTGGTTCTGTTGCTGGGTGGAACCGGCCTGTTGGCCTACCTCGTGTGCTGGATCATCATGCCGCTCGAACCTGAAGCTGGGGCCGCACCGATACCCGCTCCGCAGTCCTCCTGACGCCTCGCCTAGGCGTGCCAACAGGCGGGACGGAATCTGTCCCACCTTCCTAGTTTACCTTTTTGCGAAAGAGCAGGGCATCCAGCGAGAGTACGCCGGCACCGATGGTGAGCAGCAGGAAAGAGGCCACGCACAAGACCAGAGGAAATTCATCCCCTCCGCGTCCGAGGAAGCCGAGCGCGCCGCCTTCTTCCGCGGCCCGCGGATAATGCGCACGCAGAAAAGCCACCGCCATCTCCCCGGACAGGAAGAAGGCAGCGACGCGAGTGAAGAGCCCTGCGATCAACAGCAGGCCGCCAAAGAATTCCACCGTACCTGCCACATAGGCTGCCCAGGCGGGAAAGCCAATACTGGTAAAGAATTGAAAGCGTTGTTCGCTCGCGGCAAATAGCTTCGGGTAGCCGTGGGCCATAAATACGACTCCCAGCACCACGCGCAGCAAGAGCAGCGACACGGGCTTCAGGGCCTCAAGTTTTTCACTCATTGTGCCCCCTCTTCTGGTCTTCGGGCCAGCTTGTGGGCGCGTATTCTATCATCGGCGCTTCATTCGACCAACGCCGCATTGTTTCACATCCAGTCATCCACACGGGGCTTCTTCGTGCACTCCGTAGTAGAATGGAAGGAGTGCGGAACAGCCAAATCATTTTGCGCGCGTGAAAAGAGCGGATGAGTTCAGTTATTCGTGCCATTGGGGTTTGCACGGGAGGCGGTGATTGCCCCGGACTGAACGCCGTCATCCGGGCCGTGACCAAGACCGCCATCAATGTCTACGGCTGGCGCGTACTGGGCATCGAGGACGGTTTCAACGGGCTGATTTGGCCGGAGAAGACGCGCGAGCTGACTCTCGCGGGCATCCGTGGGATTCTTCCCCGCGGTGGCACCATTCTCGGCACCACTAACCGCGGCAATCCTTTTGCTTACGAGCTCGTGGAAAACGGCCGGAAAGTTGTCAAGGACTTCTCGCGCCTCTGCCTGGACAATCTGGGGAAGCTGGGTCTCGATGCGCTGGTTATTATTGGCGGGGACGGGACACTCAAAATTGCCTGTGAGTTCCACAGGCTCGGAATGCGGGTCATCGGCGTGCCCAAAACCATTGACAACGATTTGTCGGCCACCGAAGTCACCTTTGGCTTCCAGACCGCACTCGCCACCGCCACCGACGCCATCGACCGCATCCACACCACCGCCGAAAGCCACCACCGCGTGATGATCGTAGAGGTGATGGGTCGTGATGCCGGCTGGATCGCGCTCCACGCAGGCATCGCCGGCGGCGCCGATGTCATCTTGCTGCCCGAGATCCCCTTCACGTTGGAGAAGATCTGCCAGAAAATCGAGCGGCGCGAAGCCCAGGGCAGCAAATTCAGTGTTGTCGTAGTGGCTGAGGGAGTCAAGCTGCCCGAGAACGATCCCACGGGCAAGCCCATCCCGGCGTCGCAGCCGGGCAACGTGGGCAACACACTGGCCGATAGCTTGCGCGAGTTCACGCACAAAGAGGTCCGCGTCACCGTTTTGGGTCACCTGCAGCGAGGCGGCCCGCCCGTGCCCTACGATCGGCTGCTGGCTTCGCGCTTTGGGGTCATGGCTGCGCATCTGATCGCGGAGGGTAAGTTTGGCTCTATGGTTTGTCTCCAATGTGACCAGATCCGGTGGGTTCCGCTCGAAAAGGCCGTGGGGGTCTACAAGCAGGTCGATCCCACGAGCGACTACGTTCGCACGGCGCGCAGCCTGGGGATAGTTTTTGGGGACTAGCTCGTGCATGAAAAAGGAGTGGCTATGAACGAACAAATTGGCAGCGTGGCCGGAGCCATCTGGGAGGTTCTGGAGGCTAAAGGGGAGATGTCCTTGGCGCAACTGAAAAAAGAAGTCAAGGGCAAGCCGCCCGTCTTCGACTGGGGGCTCGGGTGGCTCGCACGCGAAGACAAGATTCTGATTGCTCCCGACAAGCGATCCTTCCGCATTCGCCTGAAATAGGCATTGATCCGAACCCACGCAAGGATTGGGCAAGGGGTGGAACCCCCATGGACGTTCTCTACCTGACCGAAGCCGACGTCGCCCAGCTACTCACGATGGACAGGGCGCTTGCCGCGGTGGAAGAAGGATTACGCCATTGGGCGGAAGGTCGGGCCGTGAACCAATTGCGCCAGCGGCTCGAGGTGCCACCGAAGACCTTCCTTCACTATATGGCCGCGGCTGACTCTGTCCACGGCCAGTTCGGGATGAAGCTCTATACGAGTGCGCCGACGGGTTTGCGTTTTCTCGTTCCACTCTATCGGGCAGAGACAGGTGAGCTGCTCGCCTTACTGGAAGCGGATTGCCTAAGCCGTGTTCGCACCGGTGCCGCCAGCGGCCTGGCGACGCGGTGTCTCGCCTGCGCGGACGCTGCCCGCGTGGGTATCGTGGGCACGGGACACCAAGCGCCGACTCAACTTGAGGGCATCGCCGCCGTGCGGCGGATTGAGCACGTCCGGGCCTACAGCCGCAATCGCGAGCGCCGGGAAGCGTTTGCCCGCGCGATGCGCGAGGCGCTCCAGGTTGATGTGCAGGCGGTTGATTCGGCTGAGCAGGCAGTCCGTGAGGCCAACATTGTCGTCACCGTCACCACTGCGCGCGAGCCGGTGCTCCGCGGCGAGTGGCTGGCTGCGGGGACCCATATCAACGCTGTGGGGGCTAACTTTGCCCACCGGCGCGAGCTGGATGACGCCACGATGGCCCGCGTGTCGCGCGTCGTAGTCGATTCCAAGGAGCAGTCACAAGAGGAAGCCGGGGACCTGATCATACCCTTTGGCCGTGAGCCAACACGCTGGGAACAGGTGGATGAACTTCACCAGGTGTTAAGTGGCAAACGCCCGGGGCGTCAGCGGCCGGACGAGATCACACTGTTCAAGTCGAACGGGATTGCGCTCTGGGATGTTGCAACAGCAGCCCATGTCTATGAGTTGGCCCGCCAACGCGGCCTGGGCCGCACCCTCCCGATGTGGACAACCTGAACGAGGCTAGGGTTTGCGCCCGTCCAAGGCGAGCAGGAGGCGTTCCGCCTCGGCCCGTGGCTCCGGATAGGGCAGGGCCAAGACGCGGTCGCATTCCTGGCGTGCTTGCTGGGGGCGTTTCTGGGCCAAGAAAATCTCACCCTTGCGAACACTCACGTATGCGCTCAGCAGCCCGTCGGCCTCGGGAGTGGGCACGGCTTTCTCAAAGGCGGCGAGGGCCGCCTCATATTCCCCTTGGTGCTGTTGCAGGGAACCAATCTGGTAGTAAAGACGATCGCGCGCGACCCGGTCGTAACCGGGCGCGCCGGCTTCCACTTTTTTCGCCAGCCGCAGATATTCAGTCAAGGCTGTGCGCTCGTTCCCCTCGCGCAGATAGGTGCGAGCCACTTCAAGCGGGAGCAAGTAATTCCGGGGGTAATATTCCGCCAGCTTTTCCAGCAACAACCGCGTGTAGGCTAGCTTTTTTTCGCGATTGTAAATCACGATCAGCAGGATGGCTGCGTCTGTCGTGTGCAACCGGCCTTGGGTGAGCGCCGAGTGCAACAACTGGATTCCGCGCTCTTTGTTGCCCCGGTAGCCTGCCAGCACAGCCAACCATTTCAGTGCTGCGGGAATGCTGCCGACCGCGTAGTCGTAGAGTCCCAGAACCACATCTGCGTCGTGGAAATTCGGATCCAGGCGCTTGAGCTGTGCATGATGTTCTCGCGCCTTGTTGCCGGCTTTCAGTGCCGCGAACCAGCGCTTGTGGAAGGTGAATTCGTAGTTGGCCTCGATCGCGAAGGCAATGCCCAGAGCGTACAGTGCCTGGGTATCTCGAGGATTGCCTTTGAGGCGGCGTGTACAGATTTCCTTTGACCGCGCCACCAACCCTTTGATGGTTTCCATGATCTCCGGGTCAGGGTCTGGATTCTCCGCCTGGATGAAGGCGTTGCTCTCTGTGTAGAGGCGGGTATC
>JACQTG010000206.1 GCA_016210895.1 Acidobacteriota bacterium | reverse complement strand
TCAATTTCGAACCGCTTCAGCTTGCGCGTGGTAGTGCGGGGGAGTTCGTTCTGCCAGAGCTCGAAGCTCAGGATGCGCTTGTGCGGAGGGAGTTCGAGGGAGAGGGATTCGATTTCAAAACGCAGGATTTCGCGGGCATTGACCACCTTCCGCGCGCGCAGGACTTCAAAGTTCGGCACCACCACGGCGTGCAGGCGCTCGGCCAGGGGCTCACTGGGCTGGCCGGTGCGGCCGAGCACGCACAGCTCCTGGATCAACGGCGACTGGGCATAGTGGGCTTCGACCTCCTCGGGGTGGATGTTTTTGCCCGAGCTGAGCACGATGACATCTTTTTTGCGCCCGGTGATGAAGAGGTTTCGGTCGCGATCGAGATAGCCCAGGTCGCCGGTGAGCAGCCAGCCGTCCTGCAAGACGGCGGCGGTGGCTTCGGGATGCTGGTAGTAACCCTGCATCACGATCGGCCCACGAATGGCCACTTCTCCGCTGCCGTCTCTCTCCACGGCGTTCAACTCCGCGGGAAGAATCTTGATCTCGACGCCCGGGAGCGCCCGGCCCACGGAGCCAATGCGGTTTTGCTCAACCGGCGTGACGCTAGCCGCGCCGGAGCATTCCGTCAGGCCATAGGCCTGGAGGAGCGTGAAGCCCAGCCGGTGGAAGCCCTGCCCGATGGCGGGGTCGAAGCGCGAGCCGCCAGTGACGAGCAGGCGCATCCGCGGCCCGAAGACTTCGTGCACTTGGCGAAACAGCAGCTGGCCGAAGTTGGGACCTAGGCGGCGGGCGACTCCATTGACGGCCAAGAGCGAGCGGAAGAGCCAGCGCCGCAGCCGACCGGCAGTGCGCACCTGCTCGGTAAGGCGCTGGTGGAGCAGGTAGAAGAATTGCGGCACGACTACGAAAATCGAGACTTCGCGCTCGCGCATGGCGCGGAGGATTTCCGCCGAGCTGATGCTGTGCAGGAACACGACCGAGGCGCCGGCGGCGAGCGGCAGCCAGAAGTTAGCCAGCAGAGCCAGAGCGTGGAAGAGGGGCAGGACGCCCAGGATGCGGTCTTCTTCGTTGACCGGGATGGTCTGGAAGACGGCTTCCGTTTCGGCCAGCAGGTTGGCGTGGGTGAGGGCGACGCCTTTGGGGTCGCTGGTGGTGCCGGAGGTGTAGAGGATGGAGGCCAAATCCTCGGGACGAGCCGGGGAAGCCGGAAGCTCCGGACCGCGCCGTTGCAGGACGGCTGGAGTCAAGTCTTCGAGCATCAAGATGTCGCGTAGCTCGTGGCAAGCGGCAGCGGCCGTGCGGACCCCGGCGAGGTAGGGGCCGGAGGTGAAGATGGCGTGGGCGCCGGAATCGCGCAGCAGGGTCGCGATTTGGGCGGGTTTCAGGGTCGTGTCGAGCGGGACGGCAACGGCGCCGAGGCCGACAATGCCCAAGAAGGCAGCACACCAGCGAGCGTGGTTGTCGGCCAGCAGGGCGCAGCGTTCGCCAGCCGCCAGACCGCGCGCGCGTAGGGTAGCTGCGGTGCGTGCGGCCATCCGCCGCAAATCGGCGTAGGTGTACTCCTCCACGCCCGAGTGGCTCTGGACGATGACGGCGACGCGCTCGGCAAAACGCGCCTCCGTGGCGAGAAAGCGCTCGAACAGGTTCTGCATCACTCTCGGAATCGCCTAATGAAAAACTGCTGGTTCGGCGCTGTCAAGAGCGAGATGCCTTCCGTCAGGCCCACTATCTTCATTTCGTTCGGGTGAGGAGGAAGTGGGCGAGGTCGCGGAGGGTTTGGGCGCGGGGGCCGAAGGGGGCGAGTTCCGCGGTGGCTTCGCCGATGAGCGCGCGGGAGAGCATACGGGAGCGTTCGAGGCCGAAGACGGCGGGATACGTGGCCTTGCGGCGCGCGGCGTCCCTGCGGGTCGACTTGCCGAGTTCTTCGGGCGAGCTTTGCACGTCGAGGATGTCGTCAATGATCTGGAAGGCCAGGCCGAGGCGCTCTCCGAAGCGCGAGAGCCGTTCGAGGTCAGCGTCAGGGGCTCCGGCGAAGCGCGCCCCGGCGCGCACGGCCGCGCGAATGAGCGCCGCGGTCTTGGCCCGATGGATGGCTTCGACCGCAGCGGCGTCGACGGATTGCCCTTCGGCTTCAAGGTCGGCGACCTGCCCAGCGATCATGCCGTCTCGGGTGCCAATGGCATCGGCCAGCTCGGCGATGAGCCGGGCTTTCTCCGCGGGCGCGGGTCGCGGCATCCGGGCCAGAGTTTCAAAGGCGAGTGTCAGCAGGGCGTCGCCGGCCAGGATGGCGATGGCCTCGCCGAAGACTTTGTGGCAAGTGGGGCGGCCGCGGCGGAGGTCGTCGTTGTCGAGCGCCGGCAGGTCATCGTGGATGAGCGAGTAGGTGTGGATGAACTCAACTGCGCAGGCCAGGTCTTCGATGCCGTCGAGGTCGCGGCTGAGGACCGCGGCTGACTCGATGCACAGCACGGGCCGGATGCGCTTGCCGCCGCCGAGCACAGCGTAGCGCATGGCCCGGTGGAGGGTTTCAGGCGGAGCCGACTCCGGCGGCAGCAAGCGGTCGAGGTGCGGCTCGAGCGCCAGCCGACGCGTTTCCAACTGCTCGCTGAGGGTTACAGGCACCGAGGGCATCCCCACATTCCGTGCGCGCGTTCGTCTCCCGCCGGGCGCTTCAGAGGAACTTGCCGGGCCGAGCGCTGCCCGGCTCAGCTTTCTTCGTCGCCGGAAAGGCCAAAGGGCCGGGCGACCACCTTGCCGTCGGCTTTCTTGATCAGGATTTCGACCTTGCTCTCGGCCTCTTCGAGTTGCTTCTGGCACTGGCGGGAGAGTTCGATGCCCTCCTCAAACAGTTTCAACGCCGCGGCCAAGGCCAGGTCGCCGTTTTCGAGCTGCTTGACGATCTGCTCCAGGCGTTTGAGCCCGGCTTCGAAGCTGGGCATCTTGGCTGCTCCAGAGCTGGCCACCACGCCGGCATTCTAGCGCAACTGCGGCACGCAGACAAATTCATACACCGCAGCCGAAAGCCGCTGCTCGGCTGAGGATGGCGGAGCTTACGGGACGGGCAGGAGGTGGAGGCGGTAGCGGGCGGCAGCGGCGACGGCGGCGTCCGAGAACGGAAAGGGAAAACTCTCGACCGCATCCCAGGCGCGGAACTGGTCGCGGTAGTGGGGGCTCAGCGGGTGGCCCGACTGACCCACGGTAATGTTGAGCACCGACTGGTCGAAGTCCGCCAGATCGATCACCATTCGCATCGAAGGGCCAATGCCGCGCGTCATTTGTTTCACTGCGTAGCGCCCGCCCGACTGCGGCCCGCCAAGATTGAACCAGCGGTCGAACCAGCGCGGCAGGCGCGCGCCCAGCGGGTGCCGAAAGCGGACTTGCAAGCGCTCACCCCAGCGCAAGCTGCGCAGCGTCCGGGAAGGGAACTCGGCCCGGAGACGCTCGACCGCCGTGGCCAGGCTCGAGCGGAGCAGGGCATCGTAGTCGGCATAGGCTTCCGGCAACCAGCGCGCGGGCCGCTCACGCAAGACGTTCTCCAGGAAGAGGGGGTGGGCCGACCAAGAATAATCGTCCCAGTCATCGCCGAGCCGCGGGCGCAGGAGGTTTTCCAGCAGGACGCGACGCGTTTCGGTGGTGAGAAGGGGTGCGGCTTCGTGGGCACGCATCTGGCCGTCCCAGGTGCGGAGGATTTCCACGGCTTCGCGGAGGGCAGGGGTCTCCGGGGTCTCCGTCGTCTCCGCCGAAGCAGTGGCCACCAGACTCTGGGCCAAGAACAGGTCCGGTTGGCTCAGCAGGTCGCCCTGCAGCTGCAGGAAGTCCTGGGGCCGGAAGCCGGTCTGGTTTTCGAGCACGTCATAGCGGCGGGCGACGCGATAGGGGGCGTCCCAGCGGTCGGTCAGGTAGTGGGAGTAACCATCGGGAACGACGCGGTTGTTGGCCGTGGCCAGGATACCCATCGGCGGATTGAACGCCTGTGGCATCTCGGGGAAAGGGATGATACGTACCCAGTCAAAGTCCGCGACCTCGCCTGCCACGGGCACTTCGCCGCGGCCCCGCCGGCGAATGGGCACGTGCCCCGCGCCGTAGTAGCCAATGTTTCCCTCCACGTCGGCGTAGACGACGTTTTGCGTGGGCCCGCTGAAGAGCGACAACGCGGCGCGAAACTCCTCCCAGTTCTGCGCGCGATTGATTTCGTAGAAGGGAAAAGAGAGCATCTCCGGCTCAAGCGCCGTCCACCGCAGCGCCAGCTTCTCGCCGCCGTCGTCGTGGACGATGGGGCCATGACGAGTGCGCAGGGCTTCCACCTCCACGTCGGCCTCCCCGCGCACCTGAATCATTTCCAGCCGGCGCCCGGCGGTCTGCCAGCCGGTGGGGGTGCGATAGCGGTAGGGCTCGGTGGGATGGAAGCGCTCAAGGTAGAGGTCCTGGACGTCGGGGTAGAGATTGGTCATCCCCCAGGCGATTCGCTGGTTGTGACCGAGCACGACGAAGGGCAGACCGGGCAGGCTGACCCCGGCTACGTCCAGTTCCGGCGACTGTAGATGAATGGCAAACCACACCGCCGGCAGCATGTGCGGCAGGTGCGGGTCATTGGCCAGCAGCGGCAGGCCGGAGGCCGTGCGCGCCCCGGCCACTACCCAGTTGTTGCTGCCCGCGGCTTGTGCTTCACTCGCTACACCTTCCTGCAGCCAGGGACGGAACTGCGCGGTCAATTCGCTGGCTGGGTGTCGGCAGCCGGCCAGATAGACCCGCCGGCGCTCGCGCCGCCGCGGCCGCTCACCGGGCTCCGCGAGGGGATGGTCCCAGGCCGAGCGCGAGACGTAGAGGTCGCGGGCAAGCGCGGGACCGACCTTCTCCGTGACCTTCGCCCGCAGCAGTTCCCCGGGCCAACTGGTGGAGAGCAGCTTGTAGAGGTTGAGCGCCACGGCCAGGCTGTCGGCCGGCGTCCACGGCCGCGGCTCGTAGCGCAGCAGGAGGAACTCCAGCGGGAGACGCGTGCGGTGAGTTTCGAGGTAGGCATTGACGCCGCGCGCATAGGCTTCAAGATGTGTGCGACTTTCGGAGTCGAGCGACTCCGCCGCCCGCTCGGCCACGTCGCCCAAGCCGAGAATCCGATTGCTCTTGTCCGATTCCAGAAACGCACGCCCGAGGATTTCGGAGGCCTCGCCGCGCGCCGTGCGCCGCAGCAGCTCCATCTGCCAGAAGCGCTCCTCCGCGGTCAGGTAGCCCTGGGCGAAGAGCAGGTCTTCGAGCGTTTCGGCAGAGACGTGGGGAACGCCGCGGGCATCGCGCAGCACGGTGACCCGGGCGGCCACCCCCGCCAGCCGCACCTCCCCCTCATACGTCGGCAGTGCCCGCCACAGCCGCCAGTAAAACCAGCCGACTGCGCCGAGCGCAGCGACCAGAATCAGGACAAGAACAAGAAGGAAGGCCTTGCGGGCTGTTTGCATCGAAGTGCTGCGCCGGATGCGACCGCCATCCTAGCCGAAGCGTTTCCTTTTGTCATCGGTCGTCTTTCTTTCTGTTCTGCCCGCGTTGGCCGCACCCCTGTGGCTGAGGATGTTCTACACCACAGCGGTTGCGGATAGAAGATGAAATGCGGCCAGGGTGAGGCCGCGGGGACGGGAGAGGTTACTGCAGGATGACCGAGTCGCCCTCGTTCAGGCCGGCTACAACTTCGGTCTTAATGCCGTTGCTGATGCCGGTCTGGACGGGGAGCTTGCGGCGGCCGGCTTCCGCCTTGGGATCCGGGACCTCGACCGAGGTGTTGCGTTGGCGGTCGTAGATGACGGCGGTTTCAGGAATGAGCAGGACGTCGTGTTTTTCTTCCAGGATGATTTCGGCGTTGGCGGTCATATTGGCTTTGAGTTCGCCGGTGGGGTTTTCGATGGTGACGCGGACTTCGAAGGTGGTGACGTTGTCCTTCTCCTCGCCGAGCGGGGAGATTTTCGTCACTTTGCCCACAAACTTCTTGTCCTTGAACGATTCGACCACGATGCGTGCGGGCTGGCCGATGTAGACCTTACCGATGTCGGCCTCGTCCACCTTGCCCTTGACGTAGACCTCGCTGACGTCGCCCAGCGTCATCACCAGCGTGGCCTGCGAGCCCAGCACGAGAATCGAGCTGACTGCATCGCCCACTTCCACCGGCCGCGCGAGCACAAGGCCGTCCATGGGTGAAACGATGGTAGAGTTCCGCAGGTCTTCCTCGGCCCGCTCGAGTGCCGCGCGCGCCTGCGCCACTTGCGCCCCGGCTCGCTCAACTTCCGCTTTCGTGACCAGGACGTTTGTCTGGGCGGCCAATTGGTGGTTGCGTGCGAGAAAGAAATTCTTTTCCGCCTCGTCCAAAGCTGCCTGGGCAATCAACCCGTCGGAGAACATCTTCTGGGCGCGGTCGAAGTTGCGCTCGAAGTAGGCCACGTCGGGGCCTTCGGCTTCGATCTTGTTCTTCTCGTAGGCAGCCTTGGCCGCTTCCAGGTTGGCTTCGGCCGCTTGCAGGTTGGCGCGCGCCTCCCGTACGCGGGCCGCCAGCTCTTCCTTATCCAGTTCCGCCAGCACCTGGCCCGGCCGCACCCGGTCGCCGTACTCGACGAACAGTTGTTTGATGATGCCGGTAGCCTTTGACTTGACGTCCACCTTGGCCAGGGGCTCGACTTTGCCGGTCGCCACCACCGAGCGCGCAATCGAGCTGCGCTCGACTTTGGCCAGCTTCGAGGGATCGATGCTGTGGTTCGAGCGCAGCAGCGTGCTGCCGGCCATCACCGCCAGTACCACCACCGCGCCCAGGATGAAATACAGCTTCTTGTGGCCCTTCCGGTTGTTGCTCGGCATAAGCTAGTTCCCCCGGGCTGGTTCGGCTTCCAGCTTACGAATACGATGCTGGCGCGCGAAAAGTTCCTCGGTTAGCATTCCACCGGATGCTCGCCGTAACCACCCTACCGCGACCCGACAAGCAAGTCTGGCTTCTCCTGGGATTGCTCCCTCCTTCTCTGTCAGACGCAGGCGGCGAGGAAAAGAAAGCATGCCCACGCGACCTGCCCGTCTGGCTTCTGTGAACCCTTTGGCTTGTGGTGGCGCCGGCGTCTCGCCGGTGAGCCGTGGCTGACGGCAGGCGTGATACAATAATGGCTAATCTGCTTCAGACACGCCGATGACTCTGATCCAATTGTTTGTGGTTCTGGCGCTGGTGGCCCTGAACGGGTTCTTTGTGGCGGCGGAGTTTTCCCTGGTCACCGTGCGCCCGACCCGGGTGGAGCAGCTCCAGCGTGCCGGGGAGCCGCGCGCGGCCGTGGTCAAGCATTTGCTGGCCGACCTCGACCGGGTGCTCAACGGGGTGCAATTGGGCATCACCATCGCCAGCCTGTCATTGGGCTGGCTGGGGGAGTTGACCCTGGCGCGGCTGATCGAGCCGGTGCTGGCCAGCCTGGACATCCGCCCCGTCGAGTTCGTCGCGCACGGCATCGCCATCACCGTGGCCTTCCTCATCATCACCTTCTTGCACGTGGTGCTGGGGGAGATGGTGCCCAAGAGTATGTCGCTCCAGCGCAGCGAGAAGCTGGCCCTGGCCGTGGCCCGGCCGATGAACTGGTTTATGACCCTGTTTCGGCCCGTGATTGATTTGCTGGACAGTTCGAGCCGCGTCATCCTGCGCGCCATCGGCTACCGAGCCATGCGAAGTTCCGCGCTCGTCCACTCCGCCGATGAACTCCGCCTCGCGCTGACCCAGATGCGTGAGCGCGGCTTGGTGAGCGAGCGTGAGGACGAGATGTTCGAAGGCGCGCTGGAGCTGAAGTGGGTGCAGGTGCACGAGGTGATGACGCCGCGGCGCGACCTGGTCGGCCTGCCCGTCAGTGCCGGCTTGGAGCAGGTGCTCTGGACGGTGCGGCATCATGGCTACGACCGCTACCCCGTCTATGAAACCACGCCTGAAGCTACCATCGGTATCCTCCACACCCAGGACCTCTTCCAGGCCCTGGAACAAATCCTCCACAGCCCCAACCCCGATCAGGCCCGGCGCAGCTTCGACCTGCGCCGCACCCTCCGCACTGCCTTGTTTGTCCCCGAAACGCGGACTCTGGGCGCGTTGCTCGAAGACTTCCGGCGCAAGCGCGTGCAGGTGGCGCTGGTGGTGGACGAGCACGGCAGCGTGCAGGGGATGGTAACGCTGGCCGACATCATCGAAGAGATTACCGGGCGCGTAGCCGATGAGCACGCGCCGGCGCGGCCTTGGCCGATGGTCACCGAAACCGGCTTGGTGGTCGAGGGCAAGACCAACCTGCAGGACCTCGAACACGAGCACGAGATTGATTTACCTCGCGGGGGCGGCTTTGAAACCCTGGCCGGGTTTGTCCTATCGCGCCTGGGCTACATCCCCGCGGGGGGCGAGTCGTTCCTCCACGACAGCCTGCGCTTCACCGTGCTGGAAGTCGAAGGCCACCGCATCGCCAAAGTCAAGATCGAGAAGCTAGAAGCTAGAGGTTAGAGGCAAAGGAGGCAAAAGAGGCAGAGGAGAGATGAGCAGCAGCGAATTGCTATGTCTCTGGTCTGTTCCCTCAGGGGCTAAAGCCCGATTCTCCTAGGGACCTTTTCGGCACGGCTGAAGCCGTGCCCTGACGGGTTCCCGGACGCCCTACCCGCAAGCAGTTTCCTGGGTATGCTTTTCGGCACGGCTGCTGCCGTGCCCTGACGACCTTGTGGTAAAGCTCTCCCCGGGTGGGCGGGGTCCCGCTACGCGCGATTTCGAGCCTCTAGGCGAGTTCGAGGATGACTTCGGCGCCGCGGCTGACTTTTTTTCGTCAGGTCAGGGCTTCAGCCCTGACGTAAGGTGCTCCTTTCAGTCGGCTTTAGCCGCTGAGGTTGGTTTCCTCAGGGGCTGAAGCCCCATTCGTTTAGGCACGCTCTCGGCACGGCTGAAGCCGTGCCCTGACGACCTTGTGGTAAGGCTCTCCGGCTGGGCGGGGTCCCGCTGCGCGCGATTTCGAGCCTCTAGGCG
>JACQTG010000197.1 GCA_016210895.1 Acidobacteriota bacterium | reverse complement strand
CTCCCCCGGCAGTGAAGGGTTCAGTCCGGAAGAGGTGCTCAGTTTACCCCGAGCGAAGTCGAGGGGCACCCGTTGCCAGCAGCGGGATTGACAGACCTCTGACGAGTGTGTAAGGTACGCGGCAACGGGCACAACCGTGGGGGTTGCACATCAGCTTGAGCCCGATTCATTCCAACTAGACAGTCTGCGGAGGGCATATGGCAGACCTCAGTGCGATTCTGGTTCTGCTCCAGCAAAAGGTTTTGCCGCCGAGTGACGTCGGCACGAACTTCCAGATGCTCCTGCGCTGGGTGCATTTCCTGGCCGGCATCACCTGGATTGGGCTCCTCTACTTCTTCAACCTAGTCAACGTGCCCTTCATGAAGGCGCTTGACGCCCCGACGAAGGGCAAGGTGGTGCCCACGCTGCTGCCGAAGGCGCTGTGGTGGTTCCGCTGGGGGGCGGTGGTGACGGTGCTGGCCGGGTTCATCTACTGGTTCCTGATTCTGCGCACCGAGCCGTTTGACAACCCCGGCGTCTACCACGGCCGGGTCATCGGCCTCTGGCTGGTGGTGGTGGTCATCGCCTGGTTCGTCAACTACTTCCTGCTGCGGATGCCAGCGGTGACCAAAAGCGGCTGGACGGTTGCGGTCATCGTCGCTGCGCTGGCGGTCGTGATTCTTCTTGCCGTGTTGCGGATCATTGCCTACGACAATGCCAGCAATCGCGCGATTGCCATCGGCGTGGGCGGCGGCTACGGCGTGTTCATGATGCTCAACGTCTGGGGCATCATCTGGCCGGCGCAGAAGCGCATCATCGCCTGGACCAAAGAGAACGCCGAGAAGGGCACGCCCATCCCGGCCGAATCGGCCACGCTTGCCCGGCGCGCGTTTCTCGCTTCGCGCGCCAACGCCTGGCTCTCGCTGCCAATGCTGTTCTTTATGGCCGCGGCCAGCCACTACCCGATGTTCAGCGCCTAGTCCGCGCAGAACGCGCACACAGCCGACAAGTTGGGGTAGAATGAGCCTCCTCGGAGGGCGAGCCAGGGGGAGGCTCTAGTCCTCCACCCGAGACCTGGAGGTGGTTCATGCGCCGTGTAGTGATTCTGCTTGTCGTCGTCCTGGTCGTCTCCGCGAGCGCCGTCCAGGCGCAGAGCCGCGACGAGCGCGCGGTTCGCGCCCTGCTCGACAAGGCGATTCGGACGGGCAATACCGTGGACGAAAACGCCATCAAAGCGCTCTTCGCTGACTACGCCCGCAGCGGTGGCCCCTTCTATCCGCCCTTCGGCGATCCGCTCAACTCGGCGGCCGAAGTCGAAGCCTTTGCCGGCGACCTGCTGAGGCAGGTGAGCGCCCGCACCTACACCGCCACCACTCCTCCCCGCCTGCGTATGGACCGCAACAACGCCTATGCCACCTACACCTGGCACGCCGAGGTCACCTTCAAGGACGGCACGCGGCGCAGCTTCGATGGCCGCTCGACCATCAGCTTCGTCAAAGAGGGCCGCAACTGGAAGATTGCCCACTGGCACAGCTCGCTGCCTTCGACCCTGCCGCCCACCGCCTCCGCCCTCGCGGCTGAGACCGAGGCCATCCTGCAGGTCGTGCGGAACGGCTGGGAGGCGGTGCGCACCAAGAAGTTGGAAGGAATAGCCGCCTTCTTCGCCGAGGACGCCTCCCTCTTCCATGACGGTCAAGCCTACCGGCTGCGGGGCAAGCAGGCCATCCTGCAAGACTTCGAGAGCTGGCTGGCCCAGACGAGCATACGCTCCTACCAGATCTCCGACCCGCAGGTGCGGGTGCTGGGCGACACGGCCATCCTCACCTACTACTTCACCGACTCCGGGGTCACCGCGGGAAAGGAGTTCGCCGAGGGGGGCAAGATCACCGTCATCTTCACCAAGCAGGACGGCACCTGGCGCACGCTCCACCAGCACGTTTCGCTGAACCGCTGAGGGCGCGGCTCAGGCCTCGGGGCTCGAAATTCGCAGCACGGCCAGGAAGGCTTCCTGGGGGATGTCCACGCGGCCGACGCGCTTCATCCGCCGCTTGCCCGCCTTCTGCTTCTCCAAGAGCTTGCGCTTGCGGGTGACGTCGCCGCCGTAGAGCTTCGCCGTCACGTCCTTGCGCAGCGGCTTGACGCTTTCGCGCGCAATCACCCGGCCGCCGATGGCCGCCTGCAGCGCCACCTCGAACTGCTGCCGCGGGATCAACTGCCGCAGCCGCTCGACCAGCGCCCGGCCACGCGCGTAGGCTTCCTGGCGGTGGCAGATGAGCGAGAAGGCGTCCACCGGCTCGCCCCCGACCAGGACGTCGAGCTTGACCAGGTCGGCGACGCTGTAGCCCGCGAGCTCGTAGTCGAGTGAGGCGTAGCCGCGGGAGATGGACTTCAGCCGGTCGTAGAAGTCGAGCACCATCTCGGCCAGCGGCAGCGTGTAGACGAGCAGGACGCGCCCACCCGCCTCGCCCGCCGTGCTGATGTACTCGAACTTCTTCTGTGTGCCGCGGCGCTCCTCGCAGAGCTTGAGGATGGCGCCCACGTATTCCGCGGGAGCGATGATGGTGACTTCAAGTACCGGCTCCTCGATCAGCTCGATTTCGCCCGCAGGCGGGAACTTGGTGGGGTTGTCGAGGTCGACCACTTCGCCGTCGCGCCGGAGGATGCGGTAGCGGACGCTGGGCGCGGTGGAAATCAGGTTCAGGCTGAACTCCCGCTCCAGCCGCTCCTGCACGATCTCCATGTGGAGCAGGCCGAGAAAGCCGCAGCGGAAGCCGAAGCCGAGCGCGGTGGAGTTCTCCGGCTCGTAGCG
>JACQTG010000202.1 GCA_016210895.1 Acidobacteriota bacterium | reverse complement strand
TTGGTACGCTGTGCACGGAACCATCCCGCGCTCCTCCTGCCTCATTTGCGGCATAGCCTGCTCCGGGTGCGGGTGATGGTTGCCGCCACACTCGCCGAGGTCGCTTCCAGTCACGAGTTGGTGGCTCTGGTGGAAGCCGCCTCCGACCCAGAACCCGAAGTTCGGGCCAAGGTCGCACGCGCTTTGGGGCGGACGGCTGAGCCCGGTGCCTTCGAGCCCTTGCGTCGCCTGGCCCACGATGCGGTTTGGTACGTGCGCCTCCAGGCACTGGGCGCGCTCGCGCACATTCACCTTCCGGAAGTGCACGATGTGCTCTTGTACGGCACAGCGGACAAGGATTGGCGCGTGCGGGGCAAGGCGGCTACTGCCCTCTACCGATTCGTGAATGACCCGATCTATCTCCTCGGACGGCTCCAGGAAGAGCTTGCGGACCGCTACGCCATCGATGCCCTCATTGCAGTGTTGGAGCGGGAAGGAATAATTTGGCAGGCGATCAACAGTCTCCGCTCGCCGATGGTTCTGGTCCGCGAGAGCAGCCGGGAGCTCGTCGTCGAATTGATCTTGGCGGGGAAGTTCGCTGCTGTCCTCTATGCGCTGGAGATGCATCCCGACCGTTCGATCCGGCAGGAAGTACTGAGCCTGGTCAACGAACATTCAGGTCTTTCAATCCTCGCGCCTCTTGGGGATTTGCTCGAGTCCCGGACTCTCGATGGAGAGACACGCCGCGGAATCGAAGAACTGTTCGCGCGGTGGAAGGGCTAAGCCGTGGATCTGGAGATCGTTCTCGTCGGGGCTAACAAGTTCATCCTCACATTCTACGTAGTGTTGTATGCCTTTTACCTGTTCCTGCTGGCCGTATCCGTGCAAGGAACGCGTGCGCAACCGCGCCGGGCGCGCCTCCTGCTCGCGGAGCGATTGATGGACTCTGCTGTCACGCCGCCGGTGACGTTGTTGGTTCCGGCGCACAACGAGGCCGCGACGATTGTCGAAAGCATCCGCGCCTTGCTGGGTCTTCATTATCCCCGGCTGGAAGTGATTGTGATCAACGACGGCAGCGCCGACGACACCCTCGGCGAACTGATCCGGTCGTTTTCCCTGCGCAAGGCTGACTTGGTGTATAACCCCTTGCTGGCCACCCAAGCCATTCGTGGGATCTATCTCTCGAATCTAGACGCCCGCTTACTCGTCATTGACAAGATGCGTGGCGGCAAGAGCGATGCGCTCAACGCCGGGATCAATCTGGCGCGCACGCCCTGGGTGTGTTCGGTGGATGCGGATTCGGTGCTGGAAGAAGACGCTCTGCTGCGCGTCCTGCGGCCCGCCCTGGAAGACACGCGGGTGGTGGCGACCAGCGGCATCGTGCGCATCGCCAACGGTTGCACCGTGGGCGGCGGACGGGTCACGCGTGTCCGCCTGCCCTCTTCGCGCTTGGCGATTTTCCAGGCGGTCGAGTATCTGCGAGGTTTCCTCCAAGGGCGGCTTGGCTGGAGCTGGCTGAACACCCTGTTGATCATCTCCGGCGCGTTCGGAGTTTTTCGGACGGACGTCTTGCGCGCGATCGGAGGCTATTCCGGCGCCACCGTGACCGAGGACATGGAAGTGGTTGTGCGCATCCACCGCTACTTCCGCGAGCGCGGCGAGCCCTATCGGGTGGTGTTCGTGCCGGATCCGGTCTGCTGGACGGAAGTCCCGGAGTCTGTGTCGACCCTGGCCCGGCAGCGACGTCGCTGGCACCGCGGTCTGGCCGAGGTCTTGCACCTCCACACGGGAATTGTCTTCCGCCCGCGCTATGGGCTGCTGGGCTGCTTGACGATGCCGTACTTCTTGCTCGAGTTGACCGGGCCGGTGGTTGAGTTCGCGGGGTTTGTCTTGGTGCCCCTGGCGTGGGAATTGGGTCTGCTGAGTGTGACCTACCTGGTATTCTATTTGCTCCTGGCATTTTTGTTGGGGACGCTGCTGTCGTTCTGGGCCGTCTTGGTGGAAGAGTTCACCTATCGGCGATATACTTCGTTCAGCGAGTTAGCCTGGCTGATTGGCTATTCTTTGATCGAACATGTCGGCTATCATCAGCTGATCTTGGCAGCGCGCTTGCTCGGCTTATGGGATTATCTGCGCGGTGTTCGCCACTGGGGCACGCAGAAGCGCGTAGGATTTCGTAGATGGCCAGCGACGACCTAAGAGCCGCTCGCGCCAATAGCCGCACGAATCTTACCTCGTCGGAACCCGACCGGGTAGCTCTGCCGCGTCCGGAGGAGGAGGGCCTCGACCCCTTTCGGCGCCTGGAAAAGCGCGATTGGGAGTTGTGGTCGATTGCCCTCATTTTGTTTACTGTTTTTGCGGGCGGCATAGTTACCTTCGCCTACATCAGCGCGCGGGGCGACCCAGCCGCCTCGCCCGGTGTCTTACGTTGGGTTTGGTTGCTGCTGTTCGGTCTCGTCGCCCTCGTACTCTTGCTCAACGTCTACCTGATCGACAAGAAGCGCACCTTGTCCCGGCTCTGGCGACGGACACTGGCCCAGGAAATAGAACTTGAAAATCAGCGGCTTCAGGCTGGCACCGATTCGCTGACCCAGGTGCACAATCGCCGCTTCTTCGACGACGTCGGGCCCAAAGAAGTCCGGCGGGCGGTTCGGGCCAATCGGCCCCTGTCGGTGCTGTTGGTGGACATTGATCACTTCCGCGAGGTGAACGCCCAGTTGGGCCATTTTGCCGGCGATGAAGTGTTGCGTCTCGTTGCCGACACCCTCAAGAACGC
>JACQTG010000201.1 GCA_016210895.1 Acidobacteriota bacterium | reverse complement strand
CTTGACGAACTCGCGGCCCCGGACATCGAGCGTGCGCACGATGACGCGCCGCGGGCGGCGCACCGTGGCGTGAAAGCCCGGCAGGCTCAGGCAGCCTTCGTCCGGCTTCTGCGGGCCGTCGCGGGAGACAATCTGCGGGTTGACGAGGACGAGCTTGGCTGCGGGGTCGCGGCCCGAGGTGACATCAATGACAGCCAGTTGCTTGGCGATGCCGATCTGTGGCGCTGCTAGGCCGACGCCCTGCGCGGAGTACATGGTTTCGAACATATCGGCGACGAGCTGCTCGAGCCGCGCGTCAAACTCGGTCACGAGCTGGGCCTCCATCTCCAGCACCTGCGCCCCGTACTTCACAATCGGATAGATCATCGCGCGCTAAAAATCTTTGAGTTGCTGCTGGTAGGCGCGGAAGGTGCGCAGGGCCTCCTCCAGCGTGTCGCCGCCGAATTTTTCTCGCAGCGCCCGCGCCAAGGCCAGCGCCACCATCGCCTCACCCGCGACCCCCGCCGCCGGCACCACGCAGACGTCCGCGCGCTCGTAGGCCGCGCGCACCGGTTCTTTCGTCTTCAGGTTCACCGACTGCAAAGGCTGCCGCAGGGTCGAGATTGGCTTGAGATAGGCGGCCACGCGGATGTCTTCGCCGTTCGAGATGCCGCCCTCGAGCCCGCCGGCGTAGTTAGTGGGCCGGGTGAAGCGCCGGGCTTGCGCGTCGTAGCCGATTGCGTCGTGCACCTCGGAGCCGAACGCCGCCGCGCTCGCCACTCCGGTGCCGATCTCCACCGCCTTCACCGCCTGGATGGACATCACTGCCTGGGCGAGCAGGCCGTCGAGCTTTTCGTCCCAGTTAGTGTGCGAGCCGAGGCCCGGTGGCACGTTGTGCGCAACAACCTCGAACACCCCGCCCAGCGAGTCGCGCTCCTCCGTCGCGCGGTCCACCAGCGCCTTCATCCGCTGCTCCAGCTCCCCGTCCACTGCGCGGAAAGGTGCCTCGACGTCGGCGCAGGCCCGCACAATCTCTTCCCAGCGGGCCCGGCGCTCCAGGCGCACGCTGCCGATGGCGATGACGTGGCTCAGAACTTCAATCCCAAAGTGCTGCAGGAAGAGCTTGGCCAGGGCGCCAGCGGCGGTGCGGGCGGCGGTTTCGCGGGCGCTGGCGCGCTCGAGGATGGTGCGCGCGTCGTAGAGGTTGAACTTGAGCGCCCCGGCCAGGTCGGCGTGGCCCGGGCGGGGTTCTGTGAGCGGACGCTGCTTTTCCGCCGCGGGGCTGTGTTCCACCGGCAGCGCTTCGGCCCAGTTCTTCCAGTCTTTGTTTTCGATCAGCAGGGCGATGGGGGCCCCGGTGGTCTGGCCGAAGCGCACGCCGGCGATGAACTCGGCGCGATCCTGCTCGATCTTCATCCGGCCGCCGCGCCCGTAGCCCGCTTGGCGGCGGCGCAGCTCGCGGGTGATGAAGTCAAAATCAACCGGGATGCCGGCCGGCAAGCCCGACACCCAGGCCAGGAGCGCCTGGCCGTGCGACTCGCCCGCCGTCTGAAAACGAAACATTCTGGGCTCGGATTCTAGCGAAGCGCGAGTCGGGAGGCAAAAGGAAGCAAGGGGGCCAGCTGAAGCCGACGACAAGTGCGCAGCGCTCAGGTGCCTGGTTTGCCTCCGCTGCCTCAGGTTTGCTAGAGTGAGGCACCTCAGGGGCCGCAGCATTCGGGTGCGGCCGCCAAACCATGCGGGAAGTTGCCGCCTACGTCAATGGCCTGTTCAAGGAAAAAGTCCTGGCGGTGCAGGACTTCAGCCTGCTCGCCTGGCGCTCCGTGCGCAACGTCTTCCTCACCCCGCGCTACCTGAGCGATACCCTCTACCAGATGGACATCATTGGCGTGGGCTCCCTGCCCATCGTGGCCCTGGCGGGGATGTTCATCGGTGCCGTGCTGGTGCTGCAGACGGCCGACCAGTTCGTGCGCTTTGGCTCGCCGGCGATGACGGGCGACGTCGTGGCCATCGCCCTGGTGCGGGAGATTGGGCCGGTGATTACGGCGCTGCTGGTCGCCGGGCGGGTCTCGAGCGGCATCGCCTCCGAGCTCGGCTCGATGCTGGTGAGCGAGCAGGTGGACGCCATGCGCGCCCTGGGCACCGATCCGATGAAAAAGCTGGTCACGCCGCGCGTCGTCGCCAGCGTGTTGATGCAGCCACTGCTGACCATCATCGCTGATTTTCTCGGCTTGGTCGGGGGCTTCCTGGTTTCCTACTTCGTGGTGCGGCTGAACCCGGTTCAATACTGGACGCGGAGCTTACAAGCGATCGAGTTTGGCGACGCCTTGCAGGGCATCACCAAGCCCTTTGTCTTCGGCTTCATCATTTCCACCGTTGGCTGCTACTTCGGGCTCACGGCGCGCGGCGGCACGCAAGGCGTGGGCCGGGCGACGACCGAGGCGGTGGTGGCGGCCTCGGTGCTCGTGCTGGTGGTCAACTTCTTTATGGCCAAGCTGCTGCTGTGGATTATCGGGGCTATGGGATGGTAAGCGGCTTGCGCATCCCGGCCAGCGGTGAGGTCATCGCCTTCGACGACGTCGAGCTTGCCTTCGCCGACAAGACCGTCCTCAGTGGCGTTTCCTTCACCCTCTACACCGGCGAAACCCTCGCCCTGTTGGGCGTCACCGGATCGGGGAAGACCGTCATTCTGAAGCTTGCGCTCGGCCTGCTGCGGCCGGATGCCGGCCGTATCCGCGTCTTCGGCACCGACATCACCGAGCTCGAAGAAGAGGAGTTGTTTCCGCTGCGGACGCGATTAGGAATTGTGTTTCAGGAAAGCGCACTGTTTGACTCACTGACCGTCTATGAGAACGTGGCTTTCCGATTGCTCGAAGAGCGCGCGCACGGCGACAAGGACTACACGGACGAACAGATCGAGCGGCGTGTGCGCGAGGTGCTGCGCTTCGTCGAGCTCGAGGCCGCGATTGGCAAGTTCCCGGCCGAGCTTTCCGGCGGGATGAAGCGCCGCGTAGGCATCGCGCGCGCCCTCATTACCGAGCCGGCTGCCATCCTGTACGATTCGCCCACGGGCGGGCTCGACCCGGTGACCTCGCACACCATCAACACCCTGATCATCAAGTCGCGCGACGTCAGCCAGGTCAGCTCCATCGTCGTCACCCACCGCCTCCAGGACGCCTTCACCCTGGCCAACTTCTACTTCGACGCGGAACGCGGTGGGTTGCAGCCCGCGGCCAGCGACGGCCGCCAGCACCCCACCCGAACCCGCTTTCTCCTGCTGCGCGACGGCCGCATCGCCTTTGACGGCAGCCCGGCCGAGTTCAAGGCCCAGCGCGACCCCTACCTCCGCCGCTTCCTGCCCTGACGTCGGCAGCCAGGCCGGCGTTTCGGCTACAATCAGGGTGAGTACGGGTACGCTGTACGGCGTAGCCTAAGGCGGGAGGTTCACCATGCCACGAGGAACGGTTAGTTGGTCGCAACTGCGCGTCGGAATCTTTGTTCTGGGCGCATTGGTGATTCTGGCGACGTTTATCTTCTACGTCACCGGCGGCGGCGCCGTGTTTGCGCCGCAGTACCGGTTGAAAACCTACGTGCCCGAGGGCGCCGGGCTCACCGTCGGCTCGCCGGTGCGCCTGGCGGGGGTCGAGGTGGGCACGGTGGAGCGCGTGCGGCTGTCCGAGTTCCGCCAGGACCCGCGCCGGCACGTCGAGGTCGGCGTACGCGTCCAGCAGCTCTACCAGGCCGACATCCGCACCGACTCGGAAGCTTACGTGACCACGGAAGGTCTGCTCGGGGAAGGCGTGCTCGAAATCACCCGCGGCGTTTCGGGTGAAGTGCTGCGTGCGGGCGGCGTGATTCCCGGCGCGGCCCGGCCGACGATCAAAGAGGTGGTCTACAACGCGGGCGTCATCACCGACAACCTGAAGGACATTGTGGCCCGGGTGAACCAGGGCCAGGGCACGGTAGGCAAGCTGGTCGCCGACGACACGCTCTACCGCCGCATCGACAGCGCCGTGGACAACGTGCGCCTGATGACCGCGCGCGCCGCCGCCGGGGAAGGTACGGTGGGCAAGCTGGTGATGAGCGAGGAGCTCTACAACCGCTTTGACCAGGTCGTCGCCCGCGCCGACACCATCGTGGCCGACATCGAGGCGGGCAAGGGCACGTTGGGCAAGTTCATCTATGACCCCACCATCCACGACGAGACGAAAAAGTTCGTCACCGGCGCCAGCAAGCTCTTCGACAACATCGAGAACGGCAAGGGGACGCTGGGCAAGCTCGCCACGGACGACGCTCTCTACCAGTCCGCCACCAAGACCTTCGACAACCTCCAGTCCGTCACCGGCCGCCTCGACGAAGGCGAAGGCACCGCCGGCAAGGTCTTTCGCGACCCGCAGCTCTACGACAACATCAACCACTTCAGCACCGAGCTCCGTGCCCTCATCAGCGACTTCCGCAAGAACCCCAAGAAGTACCTGCGCATCAAGTTCAGCATCTTCTAGCCCGGCTCGAGAAACCTCCCGCTTGGCCTTGCCCCGTCCCCGAAAGCTTGGGGACGGGGCGTTTTTTTATCGTGCTGAGTCCGGAAGAGGTGCTGTGCACCCGCCGCGTGTCCGCGCGCATGCCAACCCCATGTCTCCTTTCCCTCAGCGCGGCCAGTACATAATGACCGCCACCCCTACCACGCACAGTAAACCGCCAAGCAGGTCGTAGCGATCAGGCGCGATGCGATCCACCTGCCAGCCCCAGAGCAGGGAGAGCACCACGAAGATGCCGCCGTAGGCCGCATAGACCCGGCCGAAATGAGCCGGCTGATAGGTGGGAACAATTCCGTAGAGGAACAGCACCAGAGCCCCGGCGAGCCCGACGAGCCACGGCGCGCCCTCCCGCCACCAGCGCCAGACCAGATAGCCGCCGCCAATCTCACACAACCCCGCCAGCAGAAACAGTAGCACCGAGCGCACCACCATCATCCGATTGCTCCTTGGCCAAGATGTTGCCCTGTATGATGGCACGCCCGAGCTCGGGAAAACACCCTTCACATTGTCATTTGTCGATCGCTGCATCCAGTTCTCCCACTGCGCTTGACTTGCGGGTGCGGCCAGGGAGCGGGTAGTATGGGCAGGCTGCGCGGGGGAAGGGGCGCCGCGTCCGCAGGCGAAGGAGTCAGCACGCACGATGCAAAACGTTGGTGTCAATCCCAGCCGCTACGGCCTCAGCGAGCACGGCATCCAGCAAGCCAACACCGTCCACTGGAACCTCCCCGCCGCCACCCTCTACGAGCACGCCGTGCGCCGCCAGGAAGGCCTGGTGGCCGACTCGGGCCCGCTCGTCGTCACCACCGGCCACCACACCGGGCGCTCGCCCAATGACAAGTTCATCGTGCGCGAAGCCTCGAGCGAGGACAAGGTCTGGTGGGGCAAGGTCAACCGGCCGTTCGACGCGGCCAAGTTCGACGCGCTCTTCCGTCATCTGCTCGCCTTCATGCGCGCCAAAGACCTCTACGTGCAGGACTGCTACGCCGGCGCCGACCCCGCCTACCGCATTCCTATCCGCGTCATCACCGAGACCGCTTGGCACAGCTTGTTTGCCCGCACGCTCTTCGTGCGCCTCGACCCCGCGCGCGCCGCCGAGCACAAGCCCGAATTCACCGTCCTGGACATCCCGCGCTTCCACGCCAATCCCACCGAGCACGGCACTAACTCGGAAACTTTTATCATCCTGAACTTCGCCCAGCGCCTGGCGCTCATCGGCGGCACCGCCTATGCCGGCGAGATCAAGAAAGCCATCTTCACCGTGCTGAACTATCTCCTCCCGCAGCGCAACGTCCTCTCCATGCACTGCTCGGCCAACGTTGGCCCGGCGGGTGACGTGGCCATCTTCTTCGGCCTCTCCGGCACCGGCAAGACCTCGCTCTCGGCCGACCCCGAGCGCGGCCTCATTGGCGACGACGAGCACGGCTGGAGCGAGCGCGGCGTGTTCAACTTCGAGGGCGGCTGCTACGCCAAGGTGATACGGCTCTCGCCCGACGCCGAGCCACAGATTCACTCTGCCGTCCATCGCTTCGGCTCCATCCTCGAAAACGTGGTGCTAGACGCCGACACACGCCGGATGAATCTCGACGACGACGCGCTCACCGAAAACACCCGCGGCGCCTACCCGCTGAGCTTCATCGACAACGCTGTGCCGGAAGGCATGGGTGGGCACCCGAAGAACATCGTGATGCTGACCGCCGACGCCTTCGGCGTGCTGCCGCCGGTGTCAAAGCTCAGCCCGGCGCAGGCGATGTACCACTTCCTCTCCGGCTACACCGCCAAAGTCGCGGGCACCGAGCGCGGCGTCACCGAACCCCAGGCCACCTTCAGCACCTGTTTTGGCGCGCCCTTCATGAGCCTCCACCCCACGGTCTACGCCGAGATGCTGGGGGAGAAGATTGCCCGGCATAAGGTCCGCTGCTGGCTCATCAACACCGGCTGGAGCGGCGGACCCTACGGCGTGGGCAAGCGCATCAAGATTGCCTACACGCGAGCGATGGTGCACGCCGCGCTCAACGGAAAGCTTGACGGTCTACCCTGCGAGACCGACCCGGTGTTCGGACTCGAAGTCCCGAAGGCTTGCCCGGACGTGCCGCCCGAAGTCTTGAAGCCACGCAACACCTGGCAGGACAAGTCGGCTTACGACGCCAAAGCCGCCGAACTCGCCCAGCGCTTCGCCAAAAATTTCGAGCAGTTCGCCGACGCCGCCGCCGAAATCCGCCAGGCCGGCCCCCGCACCGGCGTCGAAGTCCGCCGCTGAGGGACCGCACCCACCCTGTCATTCCGAGTCTCGCCGCGAAGCTTCGGGGTCAGGGCGAGGGACCCGCTTTTTCCACCTTCGCGCCGCTTCAGGAGACGTTGAGGACGACGCTGTTGGGGCGGTGGTCACTCGGCCGCTGCGCGCGGACGTAGGCGTCGTTGTCTTCGTTTTCCGGCGTGACCGAGTGGTTGATCCAGGCCTGCCGCTCGACCTGCGAGTCGGCCTGCTGG
>JACQTG010000200.1 GCA_016210895.1 Acidobacteriota bacterium | reverse complement strand
GTGAAGACGACGCCGGACATGGAAAAAGACGCTCGAGAATCGAATCTCTATCTCACCAGCCTGACCGAGAAGACGGAGATACAGTTGACGCGCGGCGCGGAGACGCACGGGAGCCCACGCTGGTCGCTTAACGGCCAGCTCAGTGCCTTCCTGAGTACGCGTCCCCTGCCCAAGGCCAAGTCGGACGCCGAGCAGAGGCAGCTCTGGCTGATCAATCCTTTCGGGGGCGAGCCCTGGCCCGTGACTGAACTCGAGCGCGGCATCCGCGACTTCGACTGGATCGACAACGACACCATCCTGTTCAGCGCACAGGAAGACCCGACGCTCCACGAGCGGACCATCAAGGAAAAGAAAGACACCTCGCAGGTGGTCGAAGACGCCCCGCGCGAGCCTCCGATGCGGTTGTTCCGGCTCGCGCTGAAGGACAAGAAGATCACGCGTGTCACGGAGAACGACGATTGGATTGATCAGTTCTGGCTGGCACCCGATGGGCAAAAGGCGGTCACCCGGCACCAGCGCAGCCTGAGCTACGAGTTCGACCAGAAGATCAAGCCGGTTACTTTTCTGTATGACCTGAAGGTGGGAACACACAAACAACTATTCACCGATGGGAAGGTTGTGCCGCAGAATGTCCGCTGGACGCATGACAGCAGTGGCTTCTATTTCGCCAGCGAGTATTCCACCCACCCGGTCTATCGCACCGCCACCATCAGCTTGCTTTACTTCTACGACGTCGCGCAGGAGCGCCTAACGCAGGTGGATCTGGGCTGGGAGAACGGTCTGGGGTTTGCCAGCTACAACGTCACGCCCGACGGCTTCATCGCCCTCCTGGCCGCGGGAGTGCGCTACAAGCCGGCACACTATACCCGCAAGAGGGAAGGTTGGGAGCGCGCCTGGCTCGAAGGTGAGCACCGCGACAACATTTTTGGCTGGACGGTGAGCCGCGATGGCCAAACGCTCGTCTATGAGCATTCCACCGCCCGCCAGCCGCCGCAGTGGTATCGGGCGCGGCTCGAGGGCGCGCGTATTGTCGACCCACAAGTCCTGACCGCGCTCAACCCGCGCTTGAAAGACAAGCCCACGGGTCAAAGGGAAATCGTTCGCTGGACAGGCGCGCGTGATGAGGAGGTCGAGGGCATCCTCTACTATCCCTACAACTACGAGGCAGGGAAAAGATACCCCCTCGTGCTCGACATCCACGGCGGACCGACCGACGCCGACCTGGACGAGTGGAGCGATAGCTGGAGTTCACCGACTCACCTCTGGACCGACCGCGGCGCTTTTGTGCTGCTGGTCAACTACCACGGCAGCGGCAACTATGGGCTCGACTGGGTGGAGTCGATCGGCGGGGGGAAATACTACGACCTGGAAGTCCCCGACATCGAGAACGGCGTGGACTACCTGATCGCGCGCGGCGTGGTGGATCCGGACAAGCTGGCCACCACGGGCTGGAGCAACGGTTCGATTCTCTCCATTGCGCTGACCACACACAGCACACGCTACAAGGCGTTATCGGCTGGCGCGGGCGACGTGGAGTGGATCAGCGACTGGGGAAACGTTGATTTCGGCGCCTCCTTCGACAATTACTATCTGGGGAAGTCACCGCTCGAAGACCCGGAACTCTATGTCCGCAAGTCGCCCCTCTTCCAACTGCACAAGGTGCGCACGCCCACCATCATTTTCTTCGGCACCGAGGACCGCGCCGTGCCCACCAGCCAGGGCTGGTCGCACTTCCGGGCCTTGCAGCAGCTCGGCCACACGGACGTGCGGTTTGTCCTGTTTCCCGGGGAGCCGCACGGCTTCCGGAAGCTGACGCACCAGCGACGCAAGGTAGAGGAGGAACTGGCTTGGTTCGACAAGTACCTGTTCGGCACGGCCGGGCCGGTGAACGAAGCCTTCAAGGAGGACTCGCCGCTTGGCCTCGAACTGAAGCGCCAAGCCGTGAAAAAGGTCGGTCTGCGCTACGGAATCGAGGTCAAGAAGACACTCATTCCCGAGCTGGTCAAGCACCGGGAGTTCGAAATCGGCCGGTTCGAAGTGACACGGGCACAGTACGCTGCCTTCGATAAGAACTACACCTACGCGCCGGGAACGGACAACCATCCGGCCAATAACATCAGCTTCGAGCAAGCACAGACCTACTGTGCCTGGCTGAGCCGGCTGACGGGCGAAACCTATCGGCTGGGCCGCGTCGAGGAGCTGAGCGCGCTCTACGCGCCCCGCGCGGGCGAAAATACCCTCGACTACTGGGCCGGCTACACTCTCAATCCCGACGATGCCGCGCGCTTCATGGGGAAGATAAAAGAACTTCCTGGGCCGGCGCCTCTGCTCAAGGAAGTAGGCAGCTTGAAAGGCATGGGCGATGAGGATTGGATATTCGACTTGGGCGGCAACGTGGCCGAGTGGGCAGCGGACAAGGACGGGGGCGGCAAAGCGCTCGGCGGCAGCGCCGACCGGCCGGCTGACCCCAAAGGAATCCCGCAAGCGCCGGACGCCGCCTACATCGGTTTCCGTGTGGTGCGGGGCGCTGCGGCCGCCGCGAAAGCGGGTCAGCCCTGAAGCGGCAGGCAGGGGAGAGCACTTTTGGGGTTGCAGGCGACGGGGATTCGGTTCTAGTATCTACCCACTGCCACGAGTTTATCGCGCGGCAGTAATGAGTACGCTAACCACCTCCATCGCAACACCGACTGGACTGACTGAGTCCGTCCAGGCGTTGGACCACGTCCTGCACGCCCGCGTGCAGGCGATGCCCGACCGCGCCCACATCTTTCTCCGCCAAGATGACGGCCAGACGCGCACGCTCACCTATGCACAGCTCCAGGCGGGAGCGGAGGCGGTGGCGCGGGGCTTGGCCGCGCAGGGGCTCGAGCGCGGACAGACTGTGGCCCTGATGCTGCCGACGAGCGAAGAGTTCTTCTTCGCCTTTCTCGGCGCGTTGCTCGCGGGTGGCATTCCCGTGCCCATCTACCCGCCTGTGCGGGCCGACCAGATCGAGGAGTATGCGCACCGGCAGACGAAAATTCTGCGCAATGCGGGCGTGCGCATGCTGATCACGTTTCGCGAGGCGAAGACGCTGGCGCGGCTGTTGGGCCCTGGGGTGCCGAGCCTGCGCAGCGTCACCACTGTGGAGGCCCTCGCGCGGGTGCAGAATCCCCTGCCATCGATCCGCTTGGAACCGACCGACGACGCCTTCATCCAGTACACCTCGGGGAGCACGGGCGAGCCCAAGGGCGTGGTGCTGACCCACGCCAACATTATCCACAACGTCCGCGCCATCGGGCAGGGCGTGCAGGTGCGCCCCGACGACGTCACCGTCTGCTGGCTACCCCTCTATCATGATATGGGGTTGATCGGCTGCTGGCTGTTCAGCCTCTACTTCGGCCTGCCCATCGTGCTCACCTCGCCCATCAGTTTTCTCCGTCGGCCGGAACGCTGGCTGTGGATGATCCACGAGCATCGCGGCTCGCTCTCCCCCGCGCCGAACTTTGCCTACGAGCTCTGCGTGCGCAAGCTGGATCCTAAGACGCTCGACGGGCTCGATCTGAGCTCATGGCGCGTGGCGCTGAATGGAGCCGAGGCGATCAGCCCGGAGACGCTGGCGCGCTTCATCGAACGTTTCCAGCCGTTTGGTTTCCGGGCGGAGTCGCTTATGCCCGTCTACGGGCTGGCTGAATGTTCGGTGGCGCTGACCTTTGCACCGCTGGGCCAGCCGCCGCGGATTGATGCGATCCGGCGCGAGCCGTTCCTGCGCCACCAGCGCGCGGAACCCGCCGTGCCCAGTGAGGCGGTTCCGCTCCGCTTTGTTTCCGTCGGACAGGCGCTTGCGGGCCATGAAGTGAAGATTGTTGACACGGCCGGCCGGCCGGTGGCGGAGCGAATCGAGGGTCGGCTGCTGTTTCGCGGACTTTCGGCGATGCAGAGCTACTTCCGCAATCAAGAGGCCACCCAGGCCATCCTCTGCGACGGCTGGTACGATTCGGGCGACCTGGCTTACCAGGCTGACGGAGAGATTTACATCACCGGGCGGATCAAGGACGTCATCATCAAGGCCGGGCGCAACATTTATCCGCACGAGCTCGAGGAAATCGCCGGGGAAGTGCCCGGCATCCGCAAAGGGTGCGTTGCCGCCTTCGGCGTTCGTGATGCGGAACAGGGCACCGAGCGGATCGTGGCGGTGGCCGAGACGCGTGCGACGCGCGAGGCGGAGCTCGTGGGGCTGCACAAGGAAGTCCTGCACCGGCTCTCGCACCTCGGCCATCCTCCTGATGAGATTGTGCTCGTGCCGCCGCAGACCATTCCCAAGACCCCGAGCGGCAAGCTGCGCCGGGACGCGTGCCGCCGGCTGTATCTGGTGGGTGAGTTGACCCGATCGCGGCCACCGGTCTGGTGGCAACTGCTGCGATTGGGGCTCGCGGCCTTCTCGCTATGGTTCCTGCGTACGCTCCCGAAGGGGCGCCGTTCGCGCTCTGAGGAAAGCTAAGCCGAAGTTCTCTTCACGCCAGAATCGCCGCGATTTCGGCCACGACGCGATCCACTTCCTCTTCCGTATTGTAAAAGTGGGGAGCCACGCGGATGCCAGCGCCGGGCCGGTAGTCCACCAGTACTTCCCGCCGGCGTAATTCCCGCGACACTTCCGGGCCACGCGGCACGTCGAGTGTTACCGTGCTGCCCCGTTCGGTCTCCGTTTCCGGGGTATGCACGCGCCAGCCGCGCTCCTGCGCCTGTGCGATGAGTCGGCCGGTCAGTGCGAGCGAGCGTGCGCGGATGCGCTCGACGCCCACCTGATGGATGATTTCGAGTCCGGGACGCGCGGCGTAGAAGGCGGAAATGTGCGGCGTGCCGTTCAAGAAGCGGAAGGCGTCGTCGCGGTAAGCGCCAGGGCCGACCTCAAACTGGAAGGGGCGCGGATGGGCGAACCAGCCGGTGAGCGTGGGCTCGAGCTTCGTCCGCAGGTCGGGGCGCACGTAGAGGTAAGCCACACCGGGACCCCCGCAGAGCCATTTGAGTACACCGCCGACCAGGAAGTCGACTTTCCACTTTCTTGCCTCGACCGGGAGGACGCCAGCGGAATGATAGGCGTCCAGTATGACGTGCGCGCCAACAGAATGGGCGCGCTCAACAATCGCCGGCACGTCCTGGACGTAGGCACTGCGAAAGAGCACGTGGGAGAAGGGCACGAGCAGTGTGCGCTCGTCCATTGCGGCGAGCAGCTTTTCCGTGGGAACGCGCACGGGGTCTTCCTCGGTGCGGATGACTTCCACTTCCGCGCCGCGGCGGCGCTGCGCGAGCCAGAAATAAATGACCGAAGGGAACTCCTTGTCGGTCAGGATAACTTTGCGCCGTGGCCTGTCGAAGGAAAAGCAGGAGGCGATGATGGCCTGCGTCAGGGTGACGTTGGCGTGGAGCGAGACGCTTCCCGGCTCAGCACCGACCAGCGGGCCCAGTTTATCCCCGAGGCTCACGGCCATCTCCCACCAACCTTCCTCCCAGGCGCGCACGCCGCGGGTGGCCCAGGTGCGGGCGTAGTCATTGAGCGAATCTTGGACCGCGCGCGGCATAGCGCCAAGGGAGTTGCTGATCAGATAGGTCGTGGTGCTGAGAATGGGAAACTCTTTCCGCCAAGCCAACAGTTCGTCCATCGCGGTCTCCTGCCGG
>JACQTG010000199.1 GCA_016210895.1 Acidobacteriota bacterium | reverse complement strand
GGGCGGCCGGGGGAGCAAGCGCAAATTCCAACTGATGCCCCATTCATTGAATCGCAGGCAGAGACTTATCCTCAAGTACACCCTACTGGGGACCGCGATCGTTCTGGCGGCCTCAGGCACCCTCCTCTGGCAAGGGAACAAGCCTGAGCCCTACCGGCCGGGTGACCAGGTTGAAGGAATCACCAGCGAACTTAGCCGGAACATTCCCCCCGACTATCCCCGCGTGCGCTTTACCAATGTGGCGGAAGAAGCGGGCATCCGCTTCCAGCATTTCCCGGGCAAACGCACGACGCAGCTCCCGGAAGACATGGGCTCGGGAGCGGCGTGGGGTGATTACGACGACGACGGGGATCCCGACCTCTATGTCTGCGACATTGCCGCACCCCTGACGGCTACGCCCGACCAACTGGCTGCC
The DNA here is from genome assembly GCA_016210895.1 of Acidobacteriota bacterium. Next base: position 4,765 of record JACQTG010000199.1, on the reverse strand, counting down.
TCGCCGGGTGGAAATCGCCTCTACCGCAACAATGGCGATGGCACCTTCACCGACGTCACCGAGCAGGCCGGGGTGGGCTACAAGGGTCTCAGCATGGCGGCCGCTTGGGCCGACTCTGACAACGACGGCCACCTCGATTTGGTCGTTACCAGCTACGACCGGCTCATCCTCTATCGCAATCGCGGCGATGGCTCCTTCGAGGACCTGAGCCAGCTCGCTGGACTGGCCGGCTTCCGCGGATTCTGGACGGGTGCATCCTGGGCCGACTACGACCGCGATGGCGACCTGGACTTGTACATCTGCGGTTACGTGCAATATGAGTTCAGGCCCGACTTTGCCGGCCGCACCTCGCGCCAATACACGGAACTTGTTCCCTTCACCCTCAACCCCTCCTCCTATCCAGCCGAGCGCAATCTGTTGTTTCAGAACAATGGCAAGGGAGGTTTCCGGGAGGTGGCCCGGAAAGCCGGCGTGGACAACCCGACCGGTCGGAGCTTGGCCGCCGCCTGGTGCGACTTCGACGGTGATGGGTGGCCCGACCTCTACGTAGCCAACGACATCTCTGATAACGCCATGTTTCTCAACCTCGGCAAGGGCAAGTTCCGCGACATCTCCCACGAGGCCTGGGCAGCCGATTATCGCGGCGCGATGGGCTTGGGTGTGGGAGACTGGGACCAGGACGGAGACGCCGACATTTTCATCACTCACTGGATCGCTCAGCAATTTGCCCTCCTCTCCAATCTTCGCTACCAGCCAACCGGTCCCGCCAATCCCGGACGCTTGCGGTTCCAAGACGTAGCCGACCTAATCGGAGTGGGCCAGCTAACGTTCAGTTACATTGGTTGGGGAACGTCGTTTTTCGACTACGACAATGACGGCCAGCTGGACCTGTTTGCCGTCACCGGCAGCACATTTCAGGATGCAAAAGACCCCAGCAAGCTTGTCCCCATGAAAAACCTGCTCTTCTGGCAAAAGAACTCGAAGGAAGGTTTTTATGAAGTCGGGGCGGTGAGCGGCGAGGTCTTCCAGAAGCTCCACGTCGGCCGCGGCGCCGCCTTTGGCGACTACGACAATGACGGTGACGTTGACATTTTCGTGGTGAACCACAGTGGCCGAGCTCTCCTGTTGCGCAACGACGGCGGGAATCAGAATAACTGGCTGAAAGTTCGCCTGCGCTGCACCCAGAGCAATCGCAGTTGCCTGGGCGCTGTGGTGGAAATTGAGACTGAGGGCAGGGAACAGCAGCAGGAGATTGGCAGCCAGGCTTCCTACCTTTCGCAGAACTCCCTCGAAGCGCACTTTGGGCTGAACCGGGCGCAGCAAGTCGAACGCTTGCGTGTGCGCTTCCCGAGCCGCGTAACCCGCGAGCTACGCCAGATTCCCACTAACCAAATTGTCATCGTCGAAGAAAGCGCGCCATGAAAAAGTCATTGCTCCTCCTTGCTGCGTTTGCCGTGGCCGCCTTTGTCGGGCTGACCCTGCTCAAGCGCTCCGCCGACGAACATCCTGAGCCGGCACCTACCGCGAATGAGGCTGACCGGCAGCAAATCCAAGCGTTCTGGACAACCTACCATCAAGCCAATGCGCTCCGCGCAGAGCGAAAGTTCGCGGAGGCCGCGGCTGCGTACCACCACTCCCTGCAACTGAATCCCCAACACGAGGACTCGCTCTACTACCTTGGCACCAGTCTGCAGGAGCTCGGTGAGTACAGCGAGGCGGCCGCAACCTTCCGGAAGATGAGCGAAATGAACCCCGGGAGCAGCCGTGCCTTGTCGCAGTTGGGCTATACGCTCTCACTCTTGAAGCCCGGCGCCCCGGTAGATTTTCCCGCCGCGCGCGAGGCCTTCCAGCGCAGCCTCCAACTGAACCGCGAGGAGGCAGGGCCCTTCCTGCGCCTGGGGTTGCTCGAATTGAGCCAGGGGCGCCTGCAAGCAGCGCGGGAACAGTTCCGCATCGCCGCCGGCTTCGGCTCTCCAGAGGGGAACTTCCTCGTCGGATACACACACTTCTTGCAGCGGCGCTACGAGGAGAGCAGCCGCTATTTCGCTAAAGTCCTGGAGATGTACGGGCGGGAGCGACGCATCAGCGCTCGCGGCGTCCTCTCAGAAGGCGACGTACTGCCGGCGGCGGGGAAGCCGTTGTCGGGGCTCGAGAAGTCGGCGCTGAAGTCAATGCTTTTCCTCTTCTGGGCGGCGGAGCAGCTCGGTGGCTATCCCAAACAAATCCCAGAGGAGGTCCGCCTACATAGGCCGGCTGTCCCAAAGCCTGGGTTTGAGCAGGCGAACACGAGAGTGGGACTGAAGCTATCGGGCGGGCGGGTGGCTTGGGGAGACTTCGACAGAGATGGGCTGGTGGATTTGGTGGTGGTTGGCCTGGGTCAGCCGGTGACGCTCTACCGCAATCTCGGCGGGCAACTGGCGGACGTGACCCAACAAGCTGGCCTCGGCGGCGTCCGAGACGCTTGGGATGCGGTGTGGGCCGACTATGACGGCGATGGGTATCCGGATTTATACCTCGTACGGTCGGGCTTCATCGGGCAGGGGCAGAACGCACTCTATCGCAACAGTGGCCATCGCACGTTCAGCGACGTAACCGCGGCCATGGGGTTAGGAGGCGAGCGTGCCACCGCTCGCGCTCTATTCGCTGACTGTGACGGCGATGGCCTCCTGGATTTGCTCGAATTGGGCGCCGCCGAGGGAAGTTCCAGCTCGCTGCGGCTCTTCCGTCACACTGGCCAGCGCTACCAGGATCACACTCAACAGGCCGGCCTGAAGGTTTCCTCCACCGCCGTAGACGCCGCGCTGGGCGACTACAATCAGGATGGCCGAACGGATCTCCTCGTCGTCTTTTGGCAGCGCGACGCCGTTCTCTATCGCAACGAAGGGAACGCTCGGTTCGCGGATGTGACCGAGCCGGCCGGGCTGCAGGGCACGACCGGACAACGCTTCAGCGCCCTGTGGTTCGATTACAACAACGACCGCTTGCCGGATTTGCTGCTTACCGCCCATGCACCCGTTGAGGACGTGGTTCGCGGTCTCCTCCAGGTGGAGGTGCACGTGCGGGAGAATACTCCCCGACTGTTCCGAAACAAAGGGGACGGCAGCTTCCAAGAGTTGACCGCGGAAGTCGGCTTGCAGCGGGCCTACGGCACCATGCAGGCGCTCGCGCTCGACGTGGATTCGGACGGGTGGACCGATCTGCTGCTCGCCAATGGTAGTCTCGACAACCACCGGCTGGAGCCCAGTGTCGTCTTGCACAACCAGCAAGGCAAAAGCTTCCAGGAGTGGCTGTACCTGCCAGATTTCACCCAGCCCAGCAATTTCCTCGGCGCGGCTGTGGTTGACTTCAACCGGGATGGCGCCCCCGATATCTACTTAGCCGTGAATCCCCGGCTTTCAACCGCTCAGGTGGCGCCCGCGTTGTATCTTAACCTGCACAGGCAGCGAGGTTCTGCATCGGGGTCGCGTTAGCGAGCAGTAGACGGCCGCCACTGATTCCGTTATGCGTATGAACCAATCAAAGAGACAAAACTCTCCTAGGACCGGACGGATAGCGCTCCTTCTCGCACTAGCACTCCTATGCTCGGTGGGGGCGGGTGAAGGCGAAGGCCAGACGTCCCCGGCGCTGGCACCAGGGGCAGAGAACCAAGCCCCCAGCGGCTCTGCCTCCATCCAGCGCCACCGGAATGTCGGTAAGGCGTACTACGAACAAGGGAAATACGCAGAGGCGTTGGACGAGTTCCAGAAGATAGTCGCCTCCGGGCAAGCGGTCGCGTCCGATTATTTAAACTTTGGCTGGGCGCTGCTCCAGGCAAATCGCCTGGATGAAGCACTGGGCGTGCTCACCACCGCCAAGCAAATGGAGCCGGCGCTGCTGGCCGCCGACTATGCCTTGGGCATTCTCTACAAACGCGAACGACGTTACCTGAACGCCGAGGCAGCTCTCAAGCAAGTCTTGGACAGGGACCCGCATGATCCCGGCACGTGGTTCAACCTGGGCAGCGTCTATCTGGAACAGCGAAAACTGGAACCAGCTCTACAGGCGCACCGCCGGGTGGTGGAGATGGGATTTGCGCGCGGGCAGAATTTCTACGTGGTCTCACTGTTTCGCTGCTTTAACTTGCTCGTGCGACTCGAACAGCCTAGCGAAGCCCAGAAGTATCTGGAACTGCACGGGCGGATGCGCGACAAGGTACCCGGCGTTGCCGTGCAGGCGCCGGCCCTTGAGGCCGGCAAGTACGGAACCATTGTTGTCCCCGCGAGCCCACCGACGGTGCCGGCGAGGCAAACCGCCCTCCAGAAGGTAGCCTTCGTCGAGGTTGCCAATCCGCTCCGACTTGAACTGCCGTCCGGAGCTTCTGCAGAAACGAAAACAAGATCGGATCTCATCCCCAGGGACCAGTACTCCCTCAGTTTTGCACGTTTCCAGCTTGTGCCGCGCTTTGGTCCGTCCCTCGCCCTGGGGGACTACGACGGCGATGGGCGCACGGACCTTTACGTGGTCAATCCCGCGGGGTCAAATCGCTTGCTGCATAACGATGGCGGCCTGCGCTTCCGCGAAGTCACGGATGCGCTTGGACTTGCGGGCCCGGGCGCGAGCCTCGGTGCGGTCTTCGCCGACTACAACAACAGCGGGCACGCCAGCCTGTTTGTCGCCGGCCTGGGCGGAATCACGCTCTATCGCAACAACAGCGATGGCACGTTTGCGGACGCGACGAAGCAGGCCGGTCTGCAAGCCCCTGCGGGCGAACTGGCCACGAGCGCGG
>JACQTG010000204.1 GCA_016210895.1 Acidobacteriota bacterium | reverse complement strand
CCTATGCCGTGTCTGGTAAGAGGGCCGAGGCCCGGCAGGTGCTGGAGGAGCTGAACCAACTTCGCAAAAGGAGATACGTCTCAGCCTACCTCGTGGCTGTCATCCATACGGGCCTGGGAGAAAGGGACCAGGCATGGGCCTGGCTCGAAAAGGCCCATGAGGAACGAGCCAGCTGGCTCAGCCAATTTCTCAAAGTGGACCCCCGATTCGACAGCCTCCGCTCCGACCCCCGCTACGCCGACCTGCTGCGACGGATGAACTTCCCGGATTAAGCCCCTTTAGGCCGCCACCCCTACCTCCGCCCGGATCGGAATGATGGGCGCAGCCGTCCACGCCGCGCCCCGGGCAGTCGCAGTGGAGCACGGTGACGTTGGCGTTTCTCCTCGGCCAGCTTTACTTGCTGGCCCGCCTGGGGCTGAAGCTGTGGTTTCTCGCCAGCCAAACGGTTCTGTTTCAATCCGCCCATCCCTGGACAGCGGGCCTGACCGCTGTTTTGGCGACGGAACGCGCCACGTTGGAGTAGATTCGCGCTCTATAGGTCCGACTTGCAGGTCCTGTGGCTGCATCTTCCCCATGGCTTTCCTTTGACATCGGCCCCCGTCGAACACTATGATGACCGCGGTCCGGTCAGGTGGTTTTCTGATGTGGGGAGGGCCTCCAACCTGCCGCGTTTGTTCCGCTTTACCCTTCCTGTCAGGTACTCATCGCTGGAGGTGTGTGTATGGCCAAGCGCGATGACCTTAAGCCGCGCTCCGGCCCGGATGGCCCGGGGCAAGGCATTTCGCGACGCGCCTTCATCAAAGGCACGGGCGCGGCGGTGTCGGCCGGAGTGCTGGCCGGCGACGAATTGCTGAAAGTCGAGTCGGCCGTAGCCGCGCCAGTGGGCCCGCTGGTGGGCCCCGGCCCTGTGCCGATTACACTGCGCATCAACGGCCAGCGGCATAGCCTGGAAGTCGAGCCGCGCGTGACCCTGCTCGACGCCCTGCGCGATTTCGTTCATCTGACCGGGGCCAAGAAAGTCTGCGACCGGGGCACGTGCGGCGCCTGCACGGTGCTGGTGGAGGGCAAAGCCGTCTACGCCTGCACCCTGCTGGCGATTGACGCCCAGGACCGCGACATCCTGACCATTGAAGGCCTGGCACCAGAAGGCGAGTTGCACGCCGTAGCGGCGGCGTTCGTGGAAAATGACGCGCAGCAATGCGGCTTCTGCACGCCAGGCTTTGTCATGGCCTGCAAAGCCTATCTCGACGGCAATCCCAATCCCACCTCTGAGCAGGTGCAGCAGGCGCTCGGCGGTAACCTCTGCCGCTGCGGCACCTATATGGGTGTACGCCGCGCTGCGGTTGACGCCGCGATGCGGATGAAAGGAGGACGCGCCTGATGGCTACCACGCACTGGCCCGAAGCCGGCAAGCGAGTTCTGATCGGCAAGCGCATTTCGCGCCTGGATGGTCCCAGCAAGTCTACGGGCCGCGCGACCTACACCTATGACGTGCACCGTCCAGACCTTCTCTTCGGCAAGATGGTGCTCTCGCCTCACGCCCACGCCCGCATTGTCACCATTGATACCAGTGCAGCCGAAAAGATGCCGGGCGTAAAGGCGGTGGACATCATCCTGGAGCCGGGCAAGGAAGTCCTTTGGGTGGGACAGGAAGTGGCGGCGGTGGCAGCAGAAACCGAAACGCAGGCACGCGATGCGGCCCGCGCAGTCAAGGTTGAGTATGAGAAGCTCCCGCACTTCGTTGTTGACGCTGACCCGGCCACCGCGGGCAGCGAGCGCTCGGAGCCTCTGGCCGAGCAGGTCGAGGGCGACCCCGAGCAGGGCTTCCAACAGGCCGAGGTGACCTCCGAGGGCCGCTACGGCAGCCCGGTCATCACCCACTGCTGTCTTGAAGCCCATGGCCAGGTGGCCGAGTGGGAAAGCGACAACCTGACGGTGTGGGCTTCGACCCAAAACGTTAGTGGCCTCCCTGGCCAGTTCGCCGAGGGGCTGAAGATTCCCGCCGGCAACGTCCGCATCATCACCCCGGTGATGGGCGGCGGGTTCGGGAGCAAGTTTGCCGCCGACATCTGGGGCCTGTCGTGCGCGCGGCTGGCGCGGAAAGCCGGGCGGCCGGTGAAGATGATGCTCGAGCGCGACCAGGAATTGATGGTCGCCGGCGGCCGACCCTCCATCCACGCCCGCGTGCGTTTGGGCGCGAAGAAGGACGGCACGATTACCGCCTGGAACTCGGACTCCTGGGGCACGGGCGGTCCCGGCCAGGCGGGCAATCCGATTCTCCCGTACGTCTTTCGCATCCCGAATCGGCGTTCGCGCCACACCCGGGTGTTCACCAACATCGGCCCGGCGCGCGCCTGGCGGGCGCCCAATCATCCCCAGATGTGCCTGATCACGATGGCGGCGCTCGAAGACCTGGCCGCGGCACTGCAGATGGATCCGCTTGATTTCTTCCTCAAGAACGTCGAGCTGACCGGCGAGCGCGCGGAAACCTACCGGGCGGAGTTGCTGAAAGGTGCCGAGCTGATGGAGTGGAAGAAGAAATGGCATCCGCGCGGGCAGAGCGCCCCGGGGCCGGTCAAGCGCGGGTTGGGGCTCTCGCTCCACACCTGGGGTGGTGGCGGTCATCAGAGTAACTGCAACTGCACCATCCACCCCGATGGCTCGGTCGAGGTCTCGCTGGGCAGCCAGGACCTGGGCACGGGCACGCGCACGGTCATCGGCATCGTGGCCGCCGAAACCTTCGGCCTGCCGCTTGAGGCGGTCAAGGCCAATATCGGCGACAGCCGCCACCCACCCTCGGGTGCCTCGGGTGGTTCGACCACGGTCGGCGGCGTCAGCTCTTCGACCCGCGAGGCGGCCACCAATGCGCTGAATGAGCTCTTGGCCAAGGTGGCGACGTCGCTGGGTGTCGAGCCTAGCCAACTGGAAGCAGTGGGCGGGCGCATTGAAGTCGTCGGCGACGCGTCGAAGAGCCTTTCCTGGAAGCAGGCGTGCGCCAAGCTGGGCGCCACGCCGATCACGGCCACCGGCCAGCGCGTGCGCGATTTGATCTCGAGCGGCGTCGGCGGCGTGCAGATGGCCGAGGTGGCCGTGGATGTCGAGACCGGCGTGGTCAAGCTCGAAAAGCTGGTGGCGGTCCAGGACTGCGGCCTGGTCATCGACCTCAAGACGGCCGAGAGCCAGGTCTACGGCGGCTGCATCATGGGCGTCTGCTACGCGCTTTACGAAGAGAAAGTGATGGACGAGTTGACCGGCGCCTGCCTGAACCCGGACATGGAGTTCTACAAGCT
>JACQTG010000198.1 GCA_016210895.1 Acidobacteriota bacterium | reverse complement strand
GACCGATGGATTGGGCTCGGTTGTTGACCGTTCTCCACCGAAGCTCTACGTCCTGAACGCCAGCCTGCTTATCTAACCTCCTCCCTTCCCGCCCGCTTCATGCGGGTTCCGTGTCAACGAGCATCCGCTCGTGAACTTTTTCGAGGGAGGATTCCATGAAGACACCCGGCTGGATAGCCGTCCTGCTTCTAGCAAGCGTCAATGTTTCGCTGCCGCTCCAGGCACAAGCTCCGGCAGGCCCGAGTCCCGCACAGGCTTCCCGGCTCACTCTGGATGAGCTGATCGCGGAGGCCGAACGGGCCAACCCGGAGCTCCGGGCGACCACTCAGGAGTTGCGCGCCGCCCGTGCACGCGTTCGCCCGGCGGGAGCGTTGCCCGACCCCATGATTGAGTTCGGGCAGATGAACGTCGGCAACATCGTTCCCTTTACCACCCTGGGACAGGAGGAGATGAGCGAAGTCTATGTTGGCTTCCGGCAGGATTTTCCCTTCTTTGGCAAACGCACCCTGCGCACGCGGGTGGCTGAGAAGGAGGCCGGCGCCGAGTCCTGGGGCGTTGCCTTCACGCGCTGGCGCGTGCTGGCCGAGCTGAAGCGGGCGTACTACGATCTCTTCTTCTGGTACCAGACGCTCGAGACGCTGGGCAAGAACATGGATCTGCTGGAAAAGTTCTCCCAGACGGCCGCGGCGCTCTACCAGGTAGGAAAGGGAACGCAGGCCGATGTGCTGCGGGCGCAGACGGAGATGTCATTGCTGCAACAGCGCATCGAACTCGCTGAGCAGCGGAAAGGCATTGCCGAGGCCGAGATCAACGCACTCCTGAACCGCGCGCCGGACACGCCCTTGGCCAGACCTGCGCCTGTGGAGCCGGTGCCGCTGGCCTACCCTTTTGGCGAGCTTTTGCGGCTGGCCGACGAAAAGTATCCGCTCTTGCGCCGCCAGAGCGAGTTAATTGCGAGCAACCAGTTTGCCGTGCAACTTGCGCAGCGGGAAAAGTACCCCGACTTCGGAGTTGTCTTCGGCTATCACAACCGGGGCGGCCTCCCGGACCGCTGGTCAATCGGTGGCACCATGCGGATTCCGCTCTACTTCGGCCGCAAACAAAAGCAGGAAATCGAGGAGGCCGACGCGCGGTTGGCCGCTGCGGAGGAGAGATATTCGAGCCTGCGCGCGCAGTTGGCGCTCGCGGTCAAGGACCACTACTTGTCCGCCACCACCTCCGAGCGGTTGCAGCGCCTGTTCGCGAAAACCATCATCCCGCAGGAAACCCTGACGCTCGAGGCCACCGCGGCCAGCTACGAGGTGGGCGCGGTGGATTTCCTCTCGGTTATCGACAGCCTCATCAAGCTCCTCGAGGACGAGCTCAGCTACTATGAACACGTGACCAATTACCAGAAGGCTCTGGCCGCGCTGGAGCCGCTGGTGGGTGTGGAACTGACCCGGTAGGGAAGGAGGCGGCACCTGAGGTGCCGGTGAAGAAGATGTTCAACCAAGGCTCTAGTTACAAGTCACGCCTGAGGGCAATTCTGCTGGGGGTCGGTGCTCTTGCTTTCCTGTTTGTGCTCGCCCTGGCGTTCACGCCGACGCGCGTGCCACTGCTCCGCCTGGCAGAAGCGGTCGGTCTGTGGAAGGAAGCCCAACACACGTTAGTCCCTGTCCAGGATGAGCAGGGACGCGTCAAGTACTGGACCTGCACCATGCACCCGTCGGTGCGGTCAAGCGAGCCGGGCAAATGTCCCATCTGCGGGATGGATTTGGTTCCGGTGCGTGAGCAGCCGGAACAGCCAATGGCTCAACACGAGCACGTGGCAGCCGCGCCGGAAGCGGTTTCGGCCGCCCCGCCACCGACGGGCATGTTCACCGTCAGCCCGGAGCGGCAGCAGCTCATCGGTGTGCAGTTCAGCGAGGTGGCCTACCAGCCGCTGGAAAAAGTTATCCGCACCGTGGGACGGGTGGAGCTTGACGAGCAACGAATCGCCGAAGTGCACCCGAAAGTGAGCGGCTGGATCGAGCAGGCGTTTGTTGACTACCAGTGGCAGCACGTGCGGAAGGGCGACCCGCTGTTCACGCTCTACAGCCCGGAGCTGGTTTCGACCCAGGAGGAATACTTGCTCGCATTGAAGGCTCAGCGCGAACTGGCTGAGAGTCCGCTGCCCCAGGCCGCGGCGGGAGCACGCTCGCTCCTCGAAAACACGCGCAGGCGACTGCGGCTTTGGGACATCTCGGAAGAGCAAATCAGAGAGCTGGAACGGACCCGCGAGGTCAAGCGTGCGCTCACCATCTACTCGCCGATTTCTGGGCACGTGATGGAACGCAACGCCTATCCGCAGACGCGGGTGACACCGGAGACCAAGGTCTATGCAATTGCCGACCACAGCCGGGTTTGGGTGCACGTCGAGCTGTACGAGGACGAGATGGCCTGGGTGCGTCTGGGCCAGACCGTCCGCATGACTCTACGTGCCTTTCCCAACCGGGTCTTTACCGGCAATGTCCGCTTCATCTGGCCACACTTGGATATGACCACGCGCACACTCAAAGTGCGACTCGAATTTCCTAACCCGGACTTGGCCCTCAAGCCCGAAATGTACGCCGACGTGGAGCTGCGGATTCCGCTAGGCCGTCGGCTGAGCGTGCCGAAGAGCGCTGTGTTGCCCACGGGTGAGCGCAACCTGGTCTTTGTGGATCGCGGGGAGGGGCGCATGGAGGTGCGCACCATCGAAGTGGGTACTGCGACCCAGGAGTACTACGAAGTCGTTCGCGGGCTCGCGGCCGGCGAACGCGTGGTCACCGCGGCCAATTTCCTCATCGATGCCGAGAGCCAGATCCAGGGCGCGATTGGCACCTGGCAGCGGCCCGCCCACGAGCACTGAGACGCCGATGATTCGCCGCATCATAGCTTATAGCGCCACGCACAGATTCATCATCCTGGTGGGGACTCTCTTTGCCACCGTCGCCGGCCTGTGGTGTCTCTACCGCATCAACCTGGACGCCATTCCCGACCTCTCCGACGCCCAGGTCATCGTCTTCACCGAGTGGCCCGGGCGCAGCCCCGACCTGGTCGAAGACCAGATCACCTATCCTCTCGTGACCACACTGATTGCGGCACCGCGGGTTCAGGTGGTGCGGGGTGAGTCGTCTTTCGGCCACTCCTGGGTCTACGCCATCTTCGAAGAAGGCACTGACCTCTACTGGGCCCGGACGCGCGTGCTCGAATACCTGCAGCAGGTGGCGGGGAAGCTGCCGGAGGGCGCGAACCCCGTGCTGGGCCCTGACGCCACCGCTGTGGGCTGGGTCTACGAATACGCGCTGGTGGATGAGAGCGGTCGCCACAATCTGCAGGAGCTGCGCAGTTTCCAGGATTGGTATCTGCGCTACTGGCTCGAGTCGGTGCCGGGCGTGGCGGAGGTGGCGAGTGTTGGCGGCTTCGTCAAGCAGTACCAGGTCAATCTCGACCCGAACAAGCTCGTTGCCTACCGCATTGCCTTGAGCCACGTCATTGACGCCATCCGCCGCAGCAACAATGACGTGGGCGGGCGCGTTCTCGAGGTAGCCACGACCGAATACATGGTGCGCGGCCGGGGCTACATCCGCTCGGTGCGGGATGTCGAGAACGTGGTCGTAGCCACCGACGGGCAGGGAACGCCCATCTACGTGCGCGACCTCGGCCACGTTGTGCTCGGGCCAGACATGCGCCGCGGCCTGGCCGAACTCGACGGTCGCGGCGAGGTGGTGGGCGGCATCGTGGTGATGCGCTACGGGGAGAATGCCCTGGCGGTGATCGAACGGGTCAAGGAAAAGCTGAAGTCAGTGGAGGATTCGCTGCCCGAGGGCGTACGCCTGGTCACCACCTACGACCGTTCCGAGCTGATCCTGCGCTCGATTGACACCTTGAAGCGCAAGCTGACCGAGGAAATAGCAGTCGTCAGCCTGGTGATTGCCCTGTTTCTGCTGCACCTGCGCAGCTCGCTGCTGGCCGCACTGGTACTGCCGGTGGCGGTACTGCTCTCCTTCATTCCGATGTACTTCATGGGCTTGACCGCCAACATTATGTCGCTCGGCGGCATCGCTATCGCCATCGGCGCCATGGTGGACGCTGCCATCATCCTGATCGAAAACGCGCACAAGAAGCTCGAGCAGTGGGAACACGCCGGGCGGCCGGGCAGTCGCGCAGGGGTGTTGATCGAATCCTTCCAGGAGGTCGGTCGGTCGCTTTTCTTCTCCCTTCTCATCATCACCATCTCCTTCCTGCCCGTCTTTACCTTGCAGGCGCAGGAAGGCCGGCTGTTCAAGCCGCTGGCCTATACCAAGACGTTCTCGATGTTCTTCGCTGCAATTGTGTCGATCACGCTCGTGCCTGCTTTGGGCGTGCTCCTGATCCGGGGGCGCATCCGCTCGGAGGAAAAGCACCCGTTGAGCCGTGGGCTCTTTCGGCTCTACACGCCGGTGCTGAACTTTGTGATCG
>JACQTG010000207.1 GCA_016210895.1 Acidobacteriota bacterium | reverse complement strand
ATGCCGTCCTGGTTGACGTCGAGCTGCGAGGAGTATTCGGTCTTCACCGTTAGGCGCACCCACTTGTAGGGAATGGCGGCGGGGGTCTGCGCACTCGGCTGGCTGCTGTCCACGAGCGTCACCACCCCGCCAGCGGCGAACTCACGGGCATACTCGCTGTCGAAATAGGGCGAATCCGGGTCGTTCGGCACCACCGGATCCTCGGTCGTGCTATGGACGATGTAGAGGACTTGGTTGGCCGCCGTGGGCAGGCTCGCAGCCGGGAGGGCATTGGGGGCGGAGAGCATCAGCCGGCTGCGCGCCTCCTCCAATCCGGCCACCGAGGAATAGTAGCTTTGGGCCAGGTTCCGGTAGGAAGTGTTCACCCGTCTTTCCGTCATGCTCAGGGCGAGCATGCTGGCGGCAATCCCGGAGAGCAGAAGGAGGACAAAGAAAATGAACATGAGGGCGAAGCCGCCCTGGCGGGCTCGCCTCTCTTGTCCGGACCTTGGTGGACGTCGCTCCATTCAATCACCTACGAACCGGGATTGATGCGCCGCGCGGCGCCTGCAAGATGCAGGATCTGCGTCTTGGTCGGGCCGCGCGGATCGAGCCGGGCCTCTACCGCCAACGAGACATACACGAGAGCGATATTGTTCGGAAAGGGCTCCAGGCTCGCGGCATCCACTTCCCAGCTAAACACCGGCAAGGGAGTCGCCAGGGTGGAATTGACCAGGTTCTGGACAAACGCGGCCTGGCTCGAAACGGGCCCACCGTAGCTCCCATCCAGCAGCTTGGGATAGACCACACGCGACAGCCTTTGACCGTCCGCTGCCACCCGGTATTCGATTCTCTCCACCGTTCCATTCAGATCCAGGTCGGCCTCGAAGACCACGTCGGTGGAGGTTAACTGGATGAACCCGGCGGCAATCAATCCGGGAGCCGGATCCGCGGTGCCGAAACTGCTTCTGCCCGGATAACCGACCAGGCGTAGCTCGCGCAGCATTTGGTAGAGCGGCGCCCGAACCGCTTGCAGTTCCTGCGCTTCTCGCTCCTGATGGGCCTGGGCGGTCTGGAGGGAGAGCAAGAGCTGGAAGACACCCGCAGTAAACAGGCTAAAAATGCCCAGCACAATTAACACTTCCAGCAGGGTAAAGCCGCGGGAGCGTTTCGGTTTACGCAACCTCATGGGGCCACCAGAGTGCGCAGATGCACCAGGGGAACACGGAAGGCGCTCGGCTGAGCCCGCACGCCGACAACGAACTGCTTGATTCCGCCCGGCCCGATACGAATGTTCCAGCGCAGGTCATACGCCATGCCCGCCGCATCCTGGGAGACAAGGGCGAAGCCGACCAGGGGAGGGACCGAGAAATCAATCCCCCCGGTGGCGTTCAAGGGATTGCCGCAGGACTCCGTGCCCGGAACGGGACAGCTCACCTGAATCCAGTTTCCCTCCGGGTCAAAGAATCCGCCACCCGAATCAAAGGCATGCGGAGTCATCTGCTCGAGGTGGCGCTGCGCCAGGGTGGTGGCGGTGGTCTGGTAGTGGCTGAGCTCGCTCTGGCGCACAGTCAACGAAAGCAAAGGGAAGAAAGCCAGGAAGCCGACGGTCAGCAGTGTCACGGCCATCAGCATCTCGAGCAGCGTAAAGCCCGCCGCTCGCTCTGCCTGGGGAACGCCTTGAGGGGAGTGGAGGGCCGGAGACATTGACCGAGACCTAGTTCAATCGAATGCCCACACGAAAGGCCACCTGCTTCGTGTCAGGACTCTCGCCTGTGGATTCCACCATTGACCCCGTGAGTTTTTTCCCTCCCGGCCCGACCCGAGCGAACACGGACTCCGGCTGAGCCGAGGGGGTAAAGCGAGCCAGTACGTCCAGTTCGTACTCCCCAGGCCGGAAGGCCCTGCCGCGATTGGCCAGTTCGCGGGAGCGAAATGTGCCGCTCGACACGGCGATGGGATAGTCCTGGGCCAACACAGTTTGCTGACGGCGCACGCGAGCTTCGAGCAGGGTGCCCTCCGGGAGATTCGTGCGTCCGCTAATCACCAGCTTCCCGCCAGTGGCAAACTCGGGTGTGACCTCCAGTTCGACGCGCACGATTCCAGTACCCTGCTCCGCGAAGGCCTCGGCTTCCGCTTGCCGCTGGGCCGCCTCCAGTTCCCACTTCCACCACCAACCCCACAGCACCACGGCGAAGACCAAGCTCACCAGCAGAATGAGCCCCAGCCGGAGCGGACGGCGCGCCGTGCGGCTGATGGCGGCCGCGTAGCCCTTGAAATCCAGCTCCGCCACCGGCTCCCACTCGCCGCCGGCGTTGCGCCGATAGACGTAAAAAGGGATTTGCAAGGGTGTACCACAGGAGCGACAGAGAGGACCCTCGGTCGGGGACTGGATGCGCCCGCAGCGGCAGGTGGCAGACTCGCGGACTTTGGTGGTCACGCTCGTGCCCATGATTTGTCGGATTACTGGACCCAGTTCTCCGGACGCTTCTCGGCCTCGCCCGCCTCGGCCACGCGATTGTTGCAATAGGGGCAAATCTTCCACTCCTCCCGCAGCTCCTGGCCGCAGGAGGCGCAGAGTTTGCGCAGCGCCGCCATGCACTGCGGGCAGGTCGAGAAACCGGGCCGGATCGTGGCCTCGCACCGCGGACAGCGCAAAGAAGTTTCCTCGCGCAGGTAGGTGACGCGCAGCACTTCTTCCACCGTGGTGATCCCTTTCTTGATCTTGCGCAGGGCATCTTCCATCAGCAGATGCATCCCGTCCTCGCGCGCAATCTTAAGCACTTGCTCTTCGCTGGCTCGTTCGCTGATGGCTCGCTGCACCCGTGGCGTCACCGCCAGCAACTCGAACAGGCCCTCGCGGCCGGCGTAGCCCGTCTGTCCGCAGGCGTTGCAGCCCTTGCCGCGAATAAATTTCCCTTCCGGCTCCCCCAACCCGAGGCGTTTCAGGAGCGCGGGTTCCGGCGTGTAGGACTCACGGCACTTCGGACACACCTTGCGCACCAGGCGCTGCGCGATGACCAGGTTGACGCACGAACTCACCAGGAAGGGCTCGATATCCAGCTCCAAGAGCCGGTAGACGCTGCCCACGGCGGTGTTGGTATGGAGCGAGCTGAGCACCATGTGGCCGGTCATGGCGGAATGGAAGGCGATCTCGGCGGTTTCCTGGTCGCGGATCTCGCCCAGCAGGATGACGTCGGGGTCCTGGCGGAGGATGGAGCGGAGGCACTTGGCAAACGTCATACCGGTTCGGGTCGAGACCTGAACCTGGTTCACGCCCGGCAGCCGGAATTCGATCGGGTCTTCGATGGTCACAATGTTCAGCGTGGGGGTCTTCTTGCGCGCCAGCACCGAGTAGAGGGTGGTGGTTTTGCCGCTCCCCGTCGGGCCCGTCACCAGAATCATTCCCTGCGGCTGCTCCACGGCCTGCAGCAGTCGCTCGAAATCATCCTCTTCCATCCCCAACTGCGTCACCGAGGGAATGCCTTTGCCCGAGCCCAACACCCGCAGAACCACCTTCTCGCCGTCCCGCGTGGGCAAGGTAGAGACGCGCAAATCCACCTGCTGGTCGCGGAAGCGCACCTTCATGTGGCCATCCTGGGAGCGCCGCCGCTCGGAAATGTCCAGACGGGAGAGTATCTTGATGCGCGAGACCACGCCGTCATGCAGCCACTTCGGCACCACCATTACATCGCGCAGCAATCCATCGACGCGATTGCGCACCTGCACTTGGGTTTCGCCCGGCTCGATGTGGATGTCGCTGGCATAGGTGCGCAAGCCCTCCACCAGCATGAACATGACCAGCTTGACCACCGGACTCAGCTTGGCCGACTCGCGCGATTCGTCCTCATCCAGGTCCACATCCTCGACCGGCTGCAAGAAAGTCAATTCCTCTGTCTGGTGGAACTCCAGTAAATCCTGCCTGCCGCCGTAGTACCGATCGAGCGCCCCCAGGATTTCACTCCGTGTCGCCACTACGGGCGAAACCGTGTAGCCAGTATGGAACTCCACTTCGCGGATGGCATTCAGATCGGCGGGATTGCCCAGGCACAGAAAGAGCTTGTTTTTCTCCGTCCAGAGCGGGAGGCAGAGATGTCGCCGCGCGAGCTTCTCCGGGACGAGTTTGATCACCTCTCCCGGTATCTCATGTGAGAGCCGCACCCGCGGAATCCGCAGCCGCCGCGCGAACAAATCCGCAATCATCTCCTCCGAGACCTTTTTCTCCTCCGCCAGCACGTCCCACAAGGAGGCGTGGGTTTCCTGGCTGCGCTGCACCAGCCGGGCCAGGTCCTCAGGCGGGAAATACTCCGAGAGGAGCAGCAGCGCGACCACATCTTGGCGCGCGCCGCGCGGCACGGGTATGGGCGCTGCCTTCTTGGTCGCTGGGGCCGGCTTCGGTCGCGGAGACGACGGCGCGGGGGACACCGGGGCTGGTCTCACCGGCTGAGCTTGCTTACGAGGAGGAGGCTCAGGAAGAACGCGAGCTTGGCTCACCGGCTGAGCCGGCGCGCGTTTCTCCTCCCATCCCTGTTGTTCTTGGCCCTGCGCTTCCTGTTCTTCCGGGTCCTGCATTTCTTGTTCTGGACTCTGAACTTCTTCGCTCGGAGTCTCCGTCTCAAGAACCTCGGCCTGTTCCAGCGTTGGGGCAGCGGTGTGTTCCGTGGGTGGGGGAGTGGGAAAGGTGAACAGGCGCCGAACCAGTCCGGACAAGACAAGGACAGCACGGCGGCTTGTGCTCATCGGCGCTCCTCTGCGGACAACACTACCTCGGTCTTTCCTGCCCTCCGGGAAAGATGAAAAGAAACGCTGCCCCAGGCGAATAATAATTCCCTGCTAGTGGCTAGCCATCATCGGCAATCGCCCACTGGGAGTCAATGATGACAAAGGCGGAATTGGCTCGCATACGCCTACTCCCAACGGGCTCTAGTATCTGTCCCCCGATTAGGAATTAAGTCCTACTAATCCTTTTCTATCCTGTGGAATCAAGGCGGGTTAGCTGATTCTATGTCCATCGCTCCCCCCACCGTGGAAGAACCAGCACAACTTCCAATGCCTTTCCGGCTTACTCTTCCCCCTGGTTCTCCGTACCTAGCGGCATCTCCCCCGGCCGCACAAAGCGGTAGCGGTCGATGCTGGCAGCAATGCCCACATCCCCATCCTGGCGCTCCACCCGTACGATGCTCCCGACACAATGCAACAGAATGCCCCCGGTGGGCGCCCCCTCAATGTTCAGACGAACGAAGAACTCCACCTTGCTCGTGGGATCCAACTCGCGGTCGAGCAAGAAGTAAACCCCGGTGGCGCTGATGTCGCGGATGTTGGCGGGCTGGCGCGCCTCACCCGCGGGCTCCTGCCACTTAACCTCCAACGGCAATGTCAGTGGGAAACGTTGAGCACGGCGTCGATCGGCTGCCACAGTCATTGTTCTGCTTCACCTCGTGGTCGGAGTCGGAAAAGCCCTCCGGGCTGGAAACCTATTTCGCGAACCAATCGCCCGGTATGGTAGTGATTCCTGCTCAGAGGTCAATGCCCCGGGAGGCGGAAAATGGACCGGGAGCAACGAGCCATGTAGGAGGCGAGTCCTAGCGTGCATCTGGGACTACCGTTCGTGCCTCTAAGTCGTCCTCTGGCAACGAGATAACGCCCGGGGCTCCTAATTTGCCCGGGCCCGCCCGCGCACGAACAAGCGATTATTGTAGAGCACCAGCAGCCAAAATACGTGGGCGCCAATCGTACACATCACCAGTGCCGGCCCGCGCAGATTCAACAGGCACATTACCAGGACGAAGTAGGGGAAGAAGGCGCGGCGCGCCACGAAGTAGCAGTGGCGGCTGAACCGATGCAGAAAGTTTCGGCTGGCGGCCTCCGTGCGGATATGGAAGCGGCGAATGTAGTCGCCGGGCTTGTCGCCGCTGATGCGTTTGCGCTGGTGGCTCTGGACGATGAAGCTGGCAATGGCGCCGGAGAGAAACACCAGGCCCACAATGAGGTAGAAGCCCGACCCGGTGTCCCGGTAAAGCCCCGTCGTCAGGCCCACAATCAGAGCCAGGTAGCTGACGTAATCCACCGCGGTTTCAAACCACGTCCCGAAGTCGCTCTGCTGGAACCTGAGCCGCGCCACCATTCCATCCACGTGATCCATGATGGCCGAGGCGTAATAAAGCAGCGCCGCCAGCACCGACCAGAGATAACCGCCCAAGGAAAAGACCACGCCCGCGAGCACGGCCAGCACCAAGCCCAGCCCGGTAATCAGATTCGGCGTTGCCCGCGTGTGCACAAAGAAGCGAATCAACGGCTCCGCAATCACCGTCTTGTTGAAGCGCGCGTAGATGCCATCGGTGGGCTTGAGATGGACGAGGCTCAATTCCCGCTCGATTTGCGCGAGCCGCTGCCGGGCCGTCGTGCGCTCCCAGGTGCGTCCCTGCGCGACCTCAGTGAGGCTGGCGCCCTGCCCGTTCAAGCGGGTCCAGAGTTCCTCGACCGTCTCCAGGTCGCTCGGCAGGGTGTCGAGACGCCCCAACAGCTCCGAACTGGCGACAAAGACGCTGGCGGCTTCGCCGTTCTGCACCGCCGGCGGCTCGACCCGCACTAAGAAGTGCCCGTCGAGGGAGCTCTGGCGCAGCCAGGCCAGCGCTGCCGGGTCCACGACCGAATCGGCGAAGAACAGCAAAAAAGGTTGGCGGACGTGCTCGCGCGCTGCCTGCAAGACCCGGAGCTCGTTTTGCCCCTCCGCCGGGAGCCAGCGCGTCCCAGGCTGGGCGCGCGCTGGCAGCCAGCCGGCAGGGTCGTCACCGCCCACGAGAAGAATCTCTTCCACCCCCGCCTGCCGTGCTGCCAGGACTGCACGCACACGCGGAGACAGGCCCCCGATCGGGCGGGCGGCATCGCCGCTACGTGTCAGATTGATAAGGACAGCGGTTCGGATCACGAGCGACCGCAAAGCTACACAATCGGCTCACCTTACCACGTTCAGAAGCAAGGGTCAAAGAGCGCGGGCAATTTGCGCCGGTTGGCTACGGCGGGAGCTTCCTCCGGGGCCCAAAGCGACAACACGCGTCCCGGAAAAGGCAGAAAGGCGCGGTCACGCACCGCGCCAGGCTGCGGCAGGACTCGACCCTGGTCGTCGAGCATGCCCAGGGCGGCTGCCAGGGTGGGCACGATGTCGAGTGTGGTGCTGGGTTCGTGCAGCACCTGCCCCGGCTGCACGCCCGTGCGCGCGCCGCCCCAGAGATAGAAGGCCACGTGGCTGACTTGGGGCACCAGTCCCCCGTGGCTGCCGCCGGAGGTGTAGGTCTTGGAGGAAAAGTTCCACAACCGCGCGCTCCAGACACGCAGCTCCGGCTGCCCGGAAGCGTATTTCCAGCGGAGCCCACGCAGGTAGCGCTGCTTGAACTCCGGCGAGGAAAATCCGGTCAAGCGCTGCTGAAACGCCGGATTATCGATAAAGCGTGCTGCATTGAAGCGCATGATGTCGGCAAGCACGACCGGAGCGTTGCTGTAGCGCGTGCGCGCCGTCGCCTCCAACCACTCCTCGGGGCTGTGGAAGCGTTCGAGCCAGGCCGCCGCCGACTCACCCGTCGGGGGCCGAAACTCCGGGTCGCCGAGCAACCCCAGCGGGTCGCACGCGTCGCTCCGTTCAACGTCCACGGAGCCACCGGGCTGTGGCACCAGGCGGCGGAGAGGTAGGTAACGCAGGCGACCATCTTCCGCTTCGAGCAGGAGCGCCTGCCCGCCTCGGCGCTCTTCCTCCGCACTCGACAGCACCCACAAAGCTTGCTCCAGTGGCGTCCCGGCGTCCCACCAGCCCTGCTCGTGCCCCGCACGGGCCACCGCGTCCACCGGAACCTCGGCCACGATCAGGTCAAACGGGTCCGGCTCACCGCTCGCCGGCGGATTCAGCGCCCGATAGCCGGTGAGAATCTCAAAGTAGTTCATCGGCACCGTCCGGCCCTGGTGGTCGGCGGTGGTCTCGATCCAGTTCCAGTCGTCAGTGAGGCCGATGGTGTAGTGGCTGAGCTGGTAGAGCGAATTGCGCGGCCCGAAGTACTTCTTGGGGATGAGCGCGGGGATCTTCGGGCGGTGCTGGTCGAGCCACGCCAGCGGGTCTTCGGCCTGGCAGAGGTCCCACAGGAGGTCGAGGACGCGCAACTGCCCCGCATCACGCAGCGCTTCTCCCCGCAGCCGCGCCGCCGCATCGCTCCAGTAGGTGTCCTTGCGCTGTTCGAGTTGCGGCAGCCAGGCGAGCACGCCGGTGCGGTAGTCGTGGTAGGCCTGGCGCTCGCTCTCCAGCCACGCGCGGAGGGCGGCAAGTGTCTCAGCGAGGTGCGCACGCAGCCGGCTCCGGTCGTCCTGGCTGAGCCGCCGCGAAGCGCGCGCGAGCAAGAGCAGATGGAGCCGGTTCAAATCATTATTGCGCAGATGGATTTCGGCGCGGGCGTTGCCGAAATTGTCGATGAAGGCGGTCACGTAGTCGTCCTCCCCCCCGGGCCGCGCTTTCCCGTAGGGAGAAAAGGGACTCTCGTAGACGCGCGGGAAGTCGATCCCTGGAAGGGTAGTCAGCGCGCGCGCCGAATTTTCCGCCATCACCGTCGCCACCGTGTGCCCGCCGAACAGCGGCGAGCGGAAGACACGCGTCAGGGGGAAGGAAAGATTGATCTGGCCGGGCTGGTACTCGGAGCCGTGGTCGGAAATGAGCGTGACAATCGTCTCCTCGCGCCGCTGGCTCCGCTCCACCGCCGCCAGAATCCGCCCCACGCGCCGGTCGAGCCGCAGCATGCGGAAGACGATGTTCTCCGGGTTCGGGTCCACGTGGTGCTGGTGGTCGACGATGGGGAAGAAGGTGGAGAGATAGTCGTACTGCTCCTGGCCGCTGAAATCGCGCGCCAGGAGCATTTCCGCCAAGTGGTCGGCCATGAAATCTTCGGTGAAATCGGGATAGTCCATCCCCTTCACGCGCCGGGCGAAATGGTGGCCCACCACCTCAAACGGGCGCGAGAAGGGATGGCCGCCGCTCGCCCAGTGCCGGGTCAAGCCTTTCAAGTAGTTGATGTATTCGCTGCCGCGTTGTCGATGCAGCAACTGCGGCGTGACGTATACCCGCAGCGGGTTGAAGGCGTCGGAAAACAGGCTCACGCCGGCCTGGTCGAGATTCCACTGGGCGTTGGTCTTGCGCGCGTCGCGGAAAATAAACTCGAACGAGTCCCGCAAGCCATCCAGGTGCGAGCGCAGATAGCCGTTCTGCCGGCTGAAGGCCATATGCTTCTTGATTACCGTCGGCTGGCCGGTATCGATCAGCGACCAGGCGGCTGAGGACAGCGTCACCGTGGCTGAGTACATCTCGACGGCACGCACGCCCTGCTCGTAGAAATAGCGGCGCAGGTTGGGAAGTAACTCGCGCCGGCCGGTGTAGGCGCGCCAGAGCGCGATGGCGCGGCGGAAGCCCTCGGGATCGGGCAGTTGAGCGAGCTTTTCCGGGT
>JACQTG010000195.1 GCA_016210895.1 Acidobacteriota bacterium | reverse complement strand
TGTGGTTTGCGGCTTGGCCGAGACCGCCGCTAACTTCGTCCCCACGAGGGCATTCAACAAGGTGGACTTGCCCGTGTTCGGCTTGCCGGCGAGGACCACGAACCCCGACTTGAAACCTGGGCGTGCAGTGAGAAGGGCAGAGTCGGCCACGACCCTAGTGTGCGGCCTGGGCCTTCTTGCCCTTGCCGCGTGGCTTGGCCGCCACCGCAGGCGGAAGGACGCTGACGCGGAGGCGCACCACACGCCGTGGCGTCGCCTCCAACACCTCAAACCGCAACCCGTCGCGCTCGATGTGTTCGCCGGGTTTGGGGACGTAGCCAAACCAGCTGTGGACCAGCCCGGCCACGGTGCTGCATTCCTCGGCATTGAGCGGCCGGTCGAGGGCTTCCCGCAACCGCTCCAGTCCCGCCCCGCCGCGCACCAGATAGCTCGTGTCCGACTCTTTGACAATCTCGGCGCGGCGCACCTGGTCGACGTCGCTGATTTCTCCGACAATTTCCTCCACCAGATCTTCCAGAGTGACCAAGCCGGCCACGCTGCCGTACTCATCGATGACCATGGCCATCTGCTGGTACTCGCGCTGCATCTCTCGCAGCAACTCCACCAGGGGTTTCGTTTCTGGCACAAATAAGGCCAGCCGCATCAGCTCCCGCACGGAACGCCTCTGGCTCTCCCCATCAGGCACGTCCAGCAGGTCACGCACAAAGGCAATCCCCACGATGTCATCCAGGTTCTGCCCGTACACCGGCACACGGGAAAATTTCTTTTCCCGCAGCAATTGCCTCAGTTCGGCCAGCCCTGCGTCCGCCTGGATGGCGACGATTTCCGGCCGCGGCGTCATCACTTCCTTCACTGTCTTGTCGGCAAACTGCACTACCGAGGCGATGAGCCGGACGTCCTCCTGCGCCAGAATCCCCCGCTCCTGGCCCACTTCGACCAGCTCTTCGATGGCTTCGCTCGGCGTTTCTTCCTCCGAGCTCTCCTCTTCATCGGTGAGATGGAGAAGCGAAACCCCAAATCCATAGACCCCCAGCAGCGGCCAGATGATGTAGCTGGACACGCGGGCCACGCGCACGCACGGCAGCACCCAGTCCCCGCGGGACCGCAACAGCAGCAGGTACGGGAAGAGCTGATAGAGCAACAGAATCTCCAGAACAACGAAGAAGGCCGTCTCGAACACCGCCGCGGCCGCGCTCTTGGCGAAGGTGTTGGCGGCCGAGCCGATCCCGAGCGCGAGCAGCACCAGCATCAGCTGCGCCAGGAGACTGAAGCTCTGTGTGGCTCGCCGCTGATCCATGCCAAAGCGCGGAGCAATGTGCTCGTGAAAATACTCCAGATGTTCGCGCAGGCGTCGCGTGGCGCGCCACCCTTTCTCCTGAAAGGCGCGATGGAGGTAGGCAAAGAACACAAGCAGAAAAGTAAGGAGGGCGATGAGCACGATGTGGACGAGGAGGCTGACTGGAGGACTCATTCGAGCTGCAGACGCCGCCGCAAGGCGTACTCGCGGCGCGCCATCTCTCCTTGATTGGTCTCGTGATCGTAGCCCAGCAAATGGAGCACGCCGTGCACCATCAGCAAACCCACTTCCGTGCGCAGGCTGTGCCCCAGGCGCCGCGCTTGCCGGCGAGCGCTCTCGAGCGAGATCACCACATCGCCCAGATAGCCATTCCGCAAGCCCTTCTGAGGATGTGCGTGAGCGGGAAAGGATAAGACGTCGGTCGGCGTCGGTCGACCGCGGAAACGCCGATTCAATCGACGAATCTGCTCATCGCTGACGAGTGCCACCGTAAAGGACTCCGGCGGGATGCCGAGTTCGTCTGCCAGCCCAGACGCCAACCGTTCCAGTCCCCGGGCCGAAATGGAAATGCGCCGCTGGCGGTTGACGATCATCGCTGGGTTCAAGCCGACCTACGTCTTGACCTGCTCGGCCTCCGCCGACGTCTTGGCGGCCCGCTGCCCCTGGCTCGACTCGTAGCCCTCGTAGGCACGGATGATTTGCTGGACGAGATTGTGGCGGACGACATCGTGTTCGTTGAAATGGATGAAGACGATGCCGGGAATGTGGCCGACGACCTCCATGGCTTCGATGAGCCCCGAGCGCCGCCCCGCCGGCAGGTCAATCTGGGTGATGTCCCCGGTGATGACCGCCTTGGAATGGAACCCCAGCCGCGTGAGAAACATCTTCATCTGCTCACTGGTCGTATTCTGGGCTTCGTCCAGGATGACGAACGAGTCGTTCAGCGTGCGGCCGCGCATAAAGGCGAGCGGGGCCACTTCGATCACACCTTTCTCGAGAAACCGCGTCAGCTTGTCGGCGTCCAGTAAGTCATAGAGGGCATCGTAGAGCGGGCGCATGTAGGGGTCGACTTTCTCTTGCACGGTGCCGGGCAGGTAGCCGAGGCGTTCTCCGGCTTCGACGGCGGGTCGCACCAGTATGATGCGATTGACTTCCTTCGCCAGCAGCGCCGAAACTGCCATCGCCACCGCCAGGTACGTTTTACCGGTGCCACCGGGCCCGATGGCGAAGACCATATCGTGCTTTTCGATTGCCTCGAGATACCGTCGCTGGTTGGCGCTCTTGGGGGTGACGACCTTCTTCCCGAAAAGCTGGGGCCGCGCCCCGCCCACCAGTTCCCGCAACGACACGCCGGGTTGCTGCTCGACCATCCGCAGTAGAGACTTCACCTCCCCGTTGTCCAATGGATGCCCTTCCCGGACTAGAGCCACATAGTCGCGCAGGAACCGCTCGGCTTCTTCGACGTGAACCGGTTCGCCTTCCAGTTCAAGGACAGAATCGTCCTTGAGCCCGGCGGTGACCTGCAGCACCGTCTCAAAGAGCCTCAGGTTCTCGTCGAGAGTTCCGAAAAGGGAGTCGAGGCCGGCTTGGATTTTGACCCTGCGTTTCATCTACCAGGAGGACGAACTAAGCGCCTCCTTCAGCCCCCAAGGGGCCATCATCAGCTTAGCGCACCGGAGAAAGCAGGTCAAGTTCACCGCCCGAGCTCCGTGGCCGATTTGCACCGGCAGCGCGACTCGCCTATACTGTGCGATTTGGGGTATCTCGTCTGAGCGCCCAGGAAACAGCCTGGTGGGGGCTGCGAGGAATGGGAGCCCCCGGATGTCTGTGGGCTAGCCGCCAGCAGCCCTGACCGCGGGAAGACAATACGCTTAAGCATTCCTATGGCGATTAAGGTCGAAGCCGCACCCAGACCGGGTACGCAAACCCAGGACGCCATCCGCGTGCGGGGCGCACGGGTGCACAACCTCAAGAATATTGACGTCGACATCCCGCATAACGCCATCACCGTTGTCACCGGCGTGTCGGGCTCGGGCAAGTCGTCGCTCGCCTTTGATACTCTCTATGCCGAGGGTCAGCGCCGCTACATCGAGTCGCTGTCGGCATACGCACGGCAGTTTCTGGAGCGGATAGAAAAGCCGGACGTCACCGAAATCATCGGTATCGCCCCCGCCATCGCCATCAAACAGAAAAACGCCAGCCGCAACCCACGGTCGACCGTGGCCACCGCCACGGAGATTTACGACTACCTACGCCTGCTCTATGCGCGTATCGGCACCACCTACTGCCACCAATGCAGCCAGGCAGTGGAACGAGACACGATTGACCAGATTGCGGCCCGCCTGCTGGCTCTGCCGACGGGCACGCGGTTCTATGTGCTGTTTCGCGTCGCCCTACCGGTGGCGCGAGGGCGGAAGCGCCCGGATGCAGAGGAACTGAACGCGGCCGTGGAAACAATGCGGCGGCGCGGCTTTACCCGCCTGTATCAAGAAGGTCGATTGTTTGAGCTTTCGCAGACCGAGTCGCTCCCTCTGGTTGACTTCCGCCAACCAGTCTTTGCGCTTGTGGATCGGTTGACGGCCTCGCCCGCTATACGCGCCCGCCTGGTGGATTCGATGGAGACTGCCTACCGCGAAGGGCACGGCGAAGCCTGGGTCGACATCCTGCCCGACCAGGGCGTGTCCGAGCGCCAGTTGCGCTTCAGCGAGCGGTTTGAATGCCGTCGCTGTAGTATCACCTACGAGGAACCGGAGCCGCGCCTGTTCAGTTTCAACAACCCCTTCGGCGCCTGCCCGCGCTGCCAGGGCTTCGGCAATACGATTGATTTCGACCTCGCGCGGGTCATTCCCGATCCGCAGCGCTCGCTGGCCGGGGGCGCCATCGAACCCTGGACCAAACCGCGCTACCGCTACCTGCTGGGCGCGCTGCGCCGGTTTGCCCGCCGCCGCGGCATCCCCCTCGACCAGCCCTGGGCCGAACTCACGGCCGCCCAGCGCAACGCCGTCATCAAGGGCGACGAGGACTTCCTCGGCGTCAAGGGCTTCTTTGCCTATCTCGAGCGCAAGAAATACAAGCTGCACGTTCGTGTCTTCCTCAGCCGCTATCGTGGCTACACCACCTGCCCGGCTTGCCAAGGCCAGCGCTTGCGCCTGGAGGCGCGCTGCGTGCGCGTCGCTGACCAGACGCTGCCAGAAGTCTGCCAACTAAGCATCGGCCAGGCCCGGGCCTTCTTCGAGCGGCTGACGCTTACGGCCAATGAGGTGGCGATTGCAGAAAAGATCCTGGAAGAGATTCGTCAGCGGCTGCGCTTTCTCGATGAGGTGGGCCTGGACTACATCACCCTGGACCGCCTCACCTCTACGCTGGCCGGAGGCGAGGCGCAACGCATTCAACTCGCCACCACCATCGGCTCGCGCCTCGTCGGCGCGCTCTACGTGCTCGATGAACCCTCCATCGGCTTGCATGCCCGGGATGTTCACCGCTTGATTGATACGCTCAAGAGCCTACGCGAACTCGGCAACACCATCCTCGTCGTGGAGCACGACCCGGAAATGATTCGTGCCGCCGACTTCATCCTCGACCTGGGCCCAGGAGCGGGCGAAGAGGGCGGCCGACTGATCTTCCAGGGAACCTATTCGGACTTGCTCGGGGCCGCGCCGTCGCTGACCGGCCGCTATCTGGCGGGTGAGCTGCGCATCCCCGTCCCCAGCCGGCGCCGCCGGCCCGGGCGGGCTTGGCTGCGCGTGCGAGGCTGCACGGCACACAACCTGAAGCAAATTGACGTGGAGATTCCTCTCGGGCTGATGGTGGCGGTGTCGGGTGTCTCGGGCTCGGGCAAGTCCACGCTTGTGCATGACGTGCTCTACCACAACCTGTCGCCCCGGCGCGAGCGCCCGAATGCCAGCCACGCAGACCTGGTGGGCTGCCGCGCTATTACGGGCGACGAAGGGCTCGCCAACATCGTGCTCGTAGACCAGTCGCCGATCGGGCGCACCCCGCGCTCCAACCCTGTGACCTACGTCAAAGCCTTTGACGCCATTCGCGAACTCTTCGCCGCGACCCCGGAGGCCAAAAAACGCGGCTACACCGCTGGCCACTTCTCCTTCAACATCTCCGGCGGGCGCTGCGAGACCTGCCAGGGGGCGGGCACAGTCACGGTGGAAATGCAGTTCCTGGCCGATGTCGAACTCATCTGCGAGGAATGCAAAGGCACGCGCTTTAAAAGCGGTGTACTCGACGTGCACTATCGGGGAAAGAGCATCCACGAGGTGCTCAACCTGACGGTGCACGAGGCGCTGGCCTTCTTTGCCGCGGCGCCAAAAGTGGTCGAGCGGCTGCGCCTCCTGGACGAGGTAGGACTGGGCTACCTGCGCCTGGGTCAGTCGGCTACGACGCTTTCAGGTGGGGAAGCGCAACGGCTCAAGCTCGCTGCTCATCTCGCGCGGTCTGAGCCAGCGGCCACGCAGGGCACGCTCTACATCTTCGACGAGCCGACAACCGGGCTCCACTTCGACGACATCCAAAAACTATTGGGAGCGTTTCGTAGACTGCTGGAGGCGGGTGCGACGGTTCTGATCATCGAGCACAACCTAGAAGTCATCAAAGCCGCCGACTGGATCATTGATTTGGGGCCGGAAGGCGGCGAGGAAGGAGGCCGCGTGGTGGTGACGGGCACCCCCGAGCAGGTGGCGCACACAGCAAGCTCCTATACCGGCCGCTTCCTGGCCCGCGTCCTCAGCAATCACCGGAACGCTGCGGCAAACTGATGCGAGTTGCTGCCTGTTTAGTTCTGCTGCTGAGCTTTCCTGGCTGGGTGGCGGCTGGGCCGCCGCAGACGCCCGGCCAGCAGCCGTCGGTCCCTGCGATGCCGGCGACTGTGCTCGAGCAGGCCCAGCAGGCGCTCGAGGCCAAAGACTACGCCCGCGCCGTCACCTTGCTCGAACAATACTTGGCCGAGCATCCCGACCACCTCGGGGCTCAATTCAACCTCGCCTACGGCTATTCCCTGCTTGGGCGTGCAGCCGATGCTATCGCCGCTTATCAGAAGACGCTGACGCTCAACCCGAAACTCTTCCAGGCGTATCTGAATCTAGGCTTGCTCCTGCTCCAGGAGGGCGCTGCAGCCGAAGCCGGCAAGATGCTGGCCCAGGCCGTTGCCCTGCGGCCCGAACATTCCGGGGCGCGGCTCGCCTATGCCGAGGTCCTGCTCCACACGGACGAAAAAGAGGCAGCGCGCGCACAGTACGAGACGGTCCTTGCCCGCGAGCCTGGCAACAGCGAAGCGGAGCTCGGTTTGGCCCGACTCGAACTGGCAGCCCGGGCCTGGCCGGCTGCCGAGAAGCGTCTACGACGGGTGCTCGAGCAGGATACGGCGCGCGCCGACGTTCGCCCCCTCCTCGCCGAAGCACTGCGCGGTCAGAACCAACTTGAAGCCGCCGCCCAGCAACTTGAAACCTATCTTGCCCTGCGGGCAAACGATGCGGTATCGCATCGGGAGGTCGCGGAAATATACCGCAAGCTCGGCCAGCACGAGGCGGCACTCCGCCATTATGACTACGTGTTGGCTTTAGAGCTAGGTGCCCAGGACGTTCAGATCGTGCGCGCCCGCACGCTGGTGGCCTTGGACCGTCGGGAGGAAGCCGCAGTTGCCTTTGAGCACCTCATCGCTGCCGATCCGGCCAACCCGGATTTTCACTTTGAGCTGGCTCAGATTCGACTCCGGCAAGGTCAGTACGCATCGGCCGTTCGTCTGCTCACCGCGGCTATCAGCCTTCGCCCGGACTTTGTCGAAGCGTATAGCAATCTTGCCCTCGCCTTGCAGCTCGAAGGCAATTGCCAGGCAGCGATCGGGATGCTTAACGCGCGCACTACCTATGCCCCCGAAAACACCGGGACCTATTTTCTCCGCGCCATCTGCCACGACCGCTTGCACGAGCGGCAAGCGGCAATTGAGAATTATGAGAGGTTCCTCGCGGCCAACGAGGACCCCGATTCGACACAGGCCTTCCAGGCCCGCGCGCGATTGCGGCTGCTGAAGCGGCAGCGAGGACACCCGTAGCAATGATGATGCGCAAGTTGACTGTAACCCTGGCTGTAGCATTGCTAACCGGCAACTCGCTGGTCGCCGCCGATGACCTGGAAAAGCTAAAGACCAAGCTGGCCCGCGAGCGTGAAGCGACCGACCGGGCGAAGATTGTGGTAAAAATTGGTGAAATCGTACTCAACCAAGCGGCCCAGGCTTACCTCGACCAGCGCTATGAGGGCGGCGCGGCTCATCTGGGCGAATACCTCGGTTATGTCCGCCGCGCCTACCGCGATCTGGAAGATTCCGGCCGCGACGCCCGCAAGAAACCGAAAGGCTTCAAAGAACTCGAAATCCACCTCCGGCAAGCCACGCTTGAACTCGAAGACCTCGCCCGTGCCCTTCCCTACGAAGAACGTGAGCCCGTCGAAGCGGCCCGCCAGGAAATTGAAGGCATCTGGAAAAAACTCGTGCGCGCGCTCTTTGGGTTACGTCCGCGTGCCGCCGGTGAGGCCGCTGAAGAAACCAACAAGGAGAAAAAGCCATGAAGCAGAGAACGGCCCTCGTCCTCTTCTTCCTGCTTGGTACGTGGCTCCTGGCCACGCCCGCGCAGGCGCAGGCACCGCCCGACTATCTGACCGAGGAGGAAGTGCAAAAAGTGCGCGAGACGCAGGAACCCAACGATCGCATCGCGCTTTTCCTGGCCATCGCCGCCGACCGCCTGGCTCAGTTCGAGAAAGGTTTGGCCGCCAATCCACCGGCACACACGGATGACTTGACCGAATTGATTGACGCCTATATCAGCGCCATTGATGACGCCACGAACAATCTCGAAATCTGGCTCGAACGCGGCGGCGTCAAGCTCGGCAAGGCGCGCGCAGCGATTGAG
>JACQTG010000194.1 GCA_016210895.1 Acidobacteriota bacterium | reverse complement strand
GGAAGACATCGTGCTCGAGGGCGTCACCAGCCGCTTCATCTACCTGCTGGCGCCGTTCGTGGCCGTGACCCTGGCCCTGCTCTCGATTGCGGTGATTCCTTTTGGGCCGGGGCAGCTTGAAGTCCTCGGCACCCGCACCGGCCTCCACATCGCCGACATCAACATCGGTCTGCTGTTCGTGCTGGCCGTCACCTCCCTGGGCGTGTACGCGGTCTCCCTGGCCGGGTGGTCGTCGAACAGCAAGTACTCGCTACTCGGCGGGCTGCGCGCCGCCGCGCAGATGGTGAGCTACGAGGTCGCCTTGACGCTCTCGGTGGTTGGTGTGCTCCTGCTCGCCGGAACGCTCTCGCTGCGCGAGATTGTTACAGCCCAGGCCGGCCACTGGGCCGGCCTCATTCCTCGCTGGTACATTGTCCCGCAGTTCCTGGCCTTCCTCTGCTTTTTCATCAGCGGAGTGGCCGAGACCAACCGCGCCCCCTTCGACCTGCCCGAGGCCGAAACCGAGCTGGTCGCCGGCTTCCACACCGAGTACAGCAGCATGAAGTTCGCCATGTTTTTCATGGCGGAGTATGCCCACATGGTAGTCGCCTCCCTGCTGGCTGCGATCCTGTTCTTCGGCGGCTGGCTGTCGCCCTTTCCGGAGACCGACTTCTGGGGGTTCACGGTCTACCTGCCAGCCGCCGTGGCCGCCGCCCTGGCGTTGGTTCTCTGGCTCGACGTCTTTCACCTGCGGCAACCGTGGCATCGTCTTCTGGTGGCGCTCCTCGGCCTGGCCCTGGCCGGCGTGGCCGGGCTGCTGGTGACGCAGCCGGCGCTGCTCGAACTCGTTCAGGGCCCCTTCTGGCTGCTCACCAAGGCGGTAATCTTTCTCTTCATCTACGTCTGGACGCGGGCCACCCTGCCGCGCTTCCGCTATGACCAACTGATGGCCTTTGGATGGAAGTTCCTCGTGCCCTTGTCGGTCTTGAACATCGTCGTCACCAGCTTCCTGGTGGCCTGGTGGGCGAACTGACATGACATTGGATAGCGTTCTCTTTCTTGTGTTCGCCGGTCTGGCCGTGGTCGGGGCGCTGAACTTGATCCTCCAGCGGCATCCCATCCACAGTGCCCTGTCGCTCATTCTGGTGATGGCCTCGCTCGCCGTTCTCTACCTGCTGCTGGGCGCCGAATTCATCGCCGCCGTCCAGGTTATCGTCTATGCAGGCGCCATCATGGTGCTCTTCGTGTTTGTCATCATGCTGCTCAATGCCGGCGAGGAAGAGCGGACCAGTTTGAGCCGCACTGCCCGCTACCTGGGACTGCCGCTAGCCGGTGTGCTCATCGGGGAGATGGGCTACCTGCTTTACCGGGCCTGGCCGGCGGACTCCGTGGTCAACCCCGACCGCTTCATCGGCCGCACCGGGCCGCTCGCGGAACTGCTGTTCCGAGACTTTGTCCTGCCCTTCGAGCTGACCTCGGTACTCATCCTGATTGCGGTCCTGGGCGCGGTGGTGCTGGCCAAGAAGGAGTTGTAGCCAAGCCATGGTGCCTCTCTCCTACTACCTGGTCTTGAGCGCCATCCTGTTCGGGCTGGGGGTGGTGGGGTTCCTCCTCAAGCGCAGCATCATCACTATCTTCATGTCCATCGAGCTGATGCTGAACGCGGTCAATCTGGCCTTCGTCGCCTTCTCCTACTACTGGCAGGCTTTGACCGGACAGGTGTTTGTTTTCTTTGTCATCGTGGTGGCCGCCGCGGAGGCCGCCGTCGGCTTGGCCATCATCATCATGGTTTTTCGCAACCGCGCCTCCCTGAACGTGGAGCGCATTGACTTGATGAAATGGTAGCAGCGTGATGCTTGATTATCTCTGGCTGATTCCGCTCCTGCCGCTGGCCAGCGCCTTCCTGCTCGGGGTAGCCGGCCGCCGCCTGTCGCAGGGTGGGGTCAGCCTGATCGGTGTGGGCTCCGCCGGACTGTCGTTTGGCGTGGCCGTGGGAGTCGCCGCGGCTGTCCTGGAACTGCCCGCCGAAAGCTTCCCCATCCTCCAGCGGTACTTCACCTGGCTCGCCGCCGGCCCCTTCCGCATCGAGGCCGCCTTCTACCTCGACCAACTCTCCCTGGTGATGATTCTGGTCGTCACCGGCGTGGGCTTTCTCATCCACGTCTATTCCATCGGCTACATGGCCCACGAGGGCGGTTACTACCGCTTCTTTGCCTATCTGAACCTGTTCATGTTTTTCATGCTGTTGCTGGTGCTGGCCGGCAACTACGTGCTGCTGTTTGTGGGCTGGGAAGGGGTGGGGTTGTGCTCGTACCTGCTCATCGGGTTCTACTTTCTGCGCCAGTCGGCCGCTGACGCGGGCAAGAAGGCTTTCATCGTCAACCGCATCGGCGACTTCGGTTTCACGCTGGGGCTGCTCTTGATGTTCTGGACTTTCGGCAGCCTGGACTTCTCGACCGTCTTCGAGCGCGCTGGGGCCATGCCGGTGGAGTCGGCCGCCTGGGGCGAGGCGGGCGTCCTGACCGCCATCAGCTTGTTGCTGCTTGCCGGCGCCACCGGTAAATCGGCCCAGATTCCGCTCTACGTCTGGCTGCCGGACGCCATGGAAGGCCCGACGCCGGTGAGCGCGCTCATTCATGCCGCCACCATGGTGGCCGCCGGCGTTTACATGGTGGCCCGCTCGCACGTGCTTTTCGCGCACGCCCCCTTCGCCCTCATCGTGGTGGCTGTGGTCGGCTGCCTGACCGCCTTTTACGCCGCCACCATCGGACTGGTGCAGACCGACATCAAGCGCGTGCTCGCCTACTCGACGGTCAGCCAGCTCGGCTACATGTTTCTCGGCCTGGGGGTGGGGGCCTTCGCCGCCGGGATCTTCCACCTGATGACTCACGCCTTCTTCAAGGCCCTGCTCTTCCTCGCCGCCGGCAGTGTCATCCACGCCATGAGCGGTGAACAGGACATCCGCAAGATGGGCGACCTCCGCCAGAAAATTCCCGCCACCTACTGGACGTTTCTCCTGGCTACCCTGGCCATCACCGGGATGCCTGGTTTTTCCGGCTTCTTCAGCAAGGACGAAATCCTCTGGCAGGCCTTTAGCAGCCCGAGCGTACCCTTCGGCTGGCTGCTGTGGCTGGCGGGCCTCCTGGCGGCCGTGCTGACGTCGTTCTACATGTTCCGCCTCGTGTTCCTCACCTTTCACGGTCACGCCCGCTATATCCTGGAAACCGCCCACCACATCCACGAATCGCCGCCCGTCATGACCGGCCCGCTCATGGTTCTCGCCGCCCTCTCCACGGTGGGAGGCTGGGTGGGGATTCCGGCCGTGCTCGGTGAAGGGCTGGGCATCTCCAACTGGTTCGAGCACTTCTTAGAACCGGTTTTTTCTCCCTCGACAGTCATCCTGCGCGCTCAGGAGGGCTCCCACAGCCACAGCGAGGAGATGGGCCTGATGGGACTGGCGGTGGTGCTGGCCCTGGCCGGCCTGGCGGTAGCCTACGCGTTCTACATCCGCAATCCAGAGTTGGCCAACCAGCTGGCGGAGATCTTCCGCAAGCCCTACCAGGTACTGGTGAACAAGTACTACGTGGACGAGCTCTACAATGCTGCCGTGGTGCAGCCCCTCTACTGGCTCTCGGAGCGCGTCTTCTGGCAGGTGGTGGACGTAGGCGTGGTGGACGGCGCCGTAAACGGCACCGCCTCCCGCGCCCAGCGCTTCGGCCAGTGGGCCCGGCTCCTGCAGTCGGGCAACACCCGCAGTTACGGCGCTTGGGTGGTGGTGGGGGCCCTGGCGATTCTCTCCTACTTCGTCAGCGATTACGTGTTCCGGTAGCGCCGCGATGCAAGAACACTGGCTCAGCCTGGTAGTTTTCTTCCCCCTGCTGGGGGCGCTGCTGATTGTGTTGTTCCCGGCCGGAGCGGTAGAAAAGATCCGCCGCGCGGCCTTGGTGACGGCGGTGGTCGAATTCGCGCTCTCCCTACCCCTCTTTTTCTGGTTCGATCCCTTGAGCGCTCGAATGCAGTTCTTGGAACAGCACGTCTGGATCTCCTCGCCGCTCATCCTCTACCAAATCGGCGCCGATGGGCTCAGCCTGGTTCTGGTCCTGCTGACTGCGTTTCTTACCCCGCTCGCCGTCCTGGCTTCCTGGCCCATCACCCACCGGGTGAAGGAATTCTTCGTTATGCTGCTGGTGCTCGAAGCCGGCATGCTCGGGGTCTTCGTCGCCCTTGACCTTTTCCTCTTCTACGTTTTCTGGGAAGTCATGCTCATCCCCATGTACTTCATCATCGGGGTGTGGGGGCACGAGCGGCGCCTCTACGCCGCCATCAAGTTCGTCCTCTTCACCATGGCTGGCTCCTTGCTGATGCTCGTGGCCATCATCTGGCTTTACACCACCACCGGGACTTTCGACCTGCTCGCCCTCTACGGCTTGCGCCAGGCCAACCCGGCCCTGCTCACCGCTGGCGAAGAACGCTGGCTGTTTCTCGCCTTCTTCCTGGCCTTCGCCATCAAGGTCCCGCTCTTTCCCTTCCATACCTGGCTCCCCGACGCCCACGTCGAAGCTCCCACCGCCGGGTCTGTCATCCTGGCCGGCGTGCTGCTCAAGATGGGCGCCTACGGCCTGCTGCGCTACTG
>JACQTG010000196.1 GCA_016210895.1 Acidobacteriota bacterium | reverse complement strand
CTATCTCCCTGATTGATCGTTCCATTCAGAAAGGTATCCTTCACCAGAACACCGCCGACCGCTACAAGTCGCGCTTGGTGGTGCGCTATAACGCCTTGCAGGCGCAGGCGGCAGCCGGCTAGCCGGTAGCCGCAGCCGGCTCCCTCCCCGACGTCAAGCGCACGATCAACGTCTCTAGCACTGCCGTCGCATCCGCCGGCGACGACTTCAGTGCCCAGTCGGCTTCGAACAGGAGCGGAAACGCCTGCTCGAGCTCACGCCGGCGCAACCGCCGCGCCTGCCGGAGCAGGCTTTCGACGCGCGCCCGTGGAGCGTGCAGCTGCCGCGCCGCTTCCCACACCGGCGTGCTGCGTGGCAGCGCCTGCGCCTGCAGAAGCTGCCGGTACAGCCACGCCAGCAGGCCCACAATGCCGATCGGATTCTCGCCCGCCTCGAGCAGCCGCCGAACCCGCGCCAGGGCCTCCTCGCGCCGGCCCTCGGCCAGCAGGTCCACCAGGTCGAACACGCTGAATTGCCGCGCCGCCTGCACGAGCACGTTCACGTCCTCCACCCGCACCGTGCCGCCGGCGCCCACGTAGGCGCGCAGTTTTTCCAGCTCCCGCCGCAAACGGCTCAAATCCTGGCCCACCACCCAGACCAGCTCCTCGGCCGCCGCCGGATCAACCTTGATCCCCAACTCCTGGGCAAAACGCCGGGCCATCACCTCGGCTTCGCCTGCCTCCGTGGGCGACTCCACCTCCAACACTTCGCATTCGTCCAGCAGCACGCGCGCCAGCTTCGTCCGCCGGTCGAGTGTTTCGGCTTCAAATACGAACACAGTCGTCGGGTTTGGGTCGGAAAAATACTCCGCGAGTGCCGCGACCTCGGCTTCGTTCGCCCGCGCGACGTCCCGCACAATCAACACCTGCCGCCGGCTCAGCATCGACAGGGTTTGCGCTTGGTGCAGCACCTCGGCCAGCGATGTCTCCTTCAGCGACAGCCGCGCCACGGTCAGCCCGCGCGCTTCCTCCGGCACGGCGGCCTCGATGATGTTTTCGCTGGCACGATCGCGCAGGTAGAGGTCGCCGCCCAGGAGCAGATAGGCGGGTGCGAAGCGCTTCCGTCGCAGTTGCGCCGCCAACATGTTCGCATCCATCTCAGAAGTTCTCCAGGATGGCGCTCACCAGCGTAGCGGCAAAGTCCCGCGCCAGCCGGTCCAGCGCCGGCCCGCGTTCTTCAAAAAAACTCGCCAAGTCGCTCGTGATCTCGTACTGTTCGCGAAAAACAAACTGGGGCTCTTCATACAGGATCTTCTGGCTGGCACGCTCGGTCAGGCGCACGCTTACCCGCACCGTAACCATTACGTGCGTGGCCCGTCCTGTGTCCGGATCGAAGATCACCGGCGCGGACTCAGCCGACTGCACCACGCCCCGCAGTACCGCTTCGCCCGCCTCCGCCTCGCCCACCACCCGGTAGCGCGAACGGGCCACCAACTCTTCCATCACCGCGGCCGTCAGCTTCTGCTCCAGGCGCATCCAGGGTGTACGATTCTCAAATGCGGGAACGGAGATAATCTGAAGGCTTTGCGGCAGCGCGTCAGCTCGCCCGGCCAGCCGGTACCCGCAAGCCAGGCTGTCGAGCAGCAACAGACTCAGCGCAAGGAGAACAAGCCGTCGGTGGGGCTCAGCGGGCAAGGTGTTCAGCGACTTCCAGCGCATTGCGCGCCGCCAGGCGCAGGTTGTCGGCCACAACCCAGAGCCAGATGGCCGAAGGGTGCGCACGGTCGCGCACGATTGGGCCCACGAGGATGTCATCGCGCCCTGCAGAGTCGGTCACCGCCGGCGCGGCTGCGTCCTGTCGAACGACCTGCACGCGGCTGCCGGCGAGCGCGCTTTCCAGGGCGGGAATTTCCGGCGCCTCTGCGAGCTCCGCCCAGAGCGAAACCGCCAGTCCGTGAAAGATTGGCGCCTGCAACAGCCGCAACGCCGTCCGGGCTGCGAGCTCGGGCGCACACCGCTCGAACTCTCGCGCCACCACGCTCTCCACTTCCTCCAACCGCATCGCACTCCGGCTGCCGTACGCCGCCAGCAGGTTGAACGCTACCTGCGCGTCAAACAGCGCGGTCGCCACTTTCTGAAACGAGAGCAGGCGCAGGGTTTGCTCCTGCAACTCGTCCATCCCCGACGCGCCCCGTTCTGACACCGGCTCAAACACGTTCCCCACCGCCCGGACCAGGCCGAACCGCTCCCGCAACGGCTGGAGTAAGGCCAGCAGCACCAGCACGGCAGGATGTGGTGCGATCACCCACTTCGGCCAGCCCCCGGCCGGCCCGTTCTTCCAGAATGCCACCCGCACCGCTGCCTCCGCTTCCTCCAGCAAGGCGTGGCTCAAGTCAATCACCACCGCTCCTGCCTCAGCCGCTCGGCGCCAATGCTTGCGCGTAAACTCGGGTGTGCTCGAGGCGAAGAAGACTAGGTCACCTTCCTCGAAGGCTCCGGGCTCAATGCTCTGCACGAAGGTGGGCTCGCCTTCATAGCCCGTCAACTGGCCCAGGGCCTC
Organism: Acidobacteriota bacterium; assembly: GCA_016210895.1. Next base: position 4,595 of record JACQTG010000196.1, on the reverse strand, counting down.
GTCGTCATCGAGCAGAGTGAGCTTTCCCACCCGCAGCGGGCTGGCTTCCAGCAACTCTTTGAGTTCTTTTCCGCGCAGGGAGGCCGCGCCCACAATCGCCACTCGATAGCCTTTCTCCACCGCCTGTTTCCCCATCCCGGTCATCCCGCCCGTTGAAACAGTTGGCGCTTCACCGTCCCCACGAGTCTGGTGGTCAGTCCGGAAAACCCGTAGGTCGCGGCGAGCGCCAACAAGACATATTCCGAGTACACCCAGATGGACCAGATCAGAATGCCCAGGCTCACCACCACCACCGACGGATGCCGCCGTCGGAGACCAATGTCCTTAAATGAGTAATAGCGAATCGGGCTCACCATCAGCCCTGCCAGACCGCCCACGAGTGCCAGCCAGGCCAGCGCCCAATACCAGCTCGCAATCGGCACCTTGAAGGCATGCACCGTCGCGGCAATCAATCCCGCCGCGGCGGGACTGGGCAGCCCGACGAAGTAGCGGTGTGCAAGCGGATCGTGGGGATGGGGGTTCATACTGTAGATGTTGAACCGTGCCAGCCGCCACGCCCCGCAAATCAGGAAGGCAAAACTTACAATCCAACCCACCTGATAGACGTGTCGCACCAGCTCAGGGCTGCCCGCCGAAGCTGGGTTGAGGGATTTCAATCCCCAGGCCAGCGACAAAAATGCTGGCGCCACGCCGAAGCTGATGACGTCGGCCAACGAATCTAACTCGCGGCCGAAGGGGCTCGACACTTTGCTCGCCCGCGCCACCCGACCGTCCAGCGTGTCGAAGAGAATCGCAAACCCGATCGCCTTGGCCGCGTTGTCCAGATCGCCGAGCGTACCCTTCATCGTGGAGAGAATGGCGTAGTAGCCGCAGAGCAGATTGGCCACGGTGAGCAGGCTCGGCAGGAGGTAGATGCCGCGCCGCAGCCGACGGTCTTTGGGGTCGCCGCTCATTCCAGGATAGCCAAAATACTCGATCCGCCACGCACGTGCTCGCCGGGTCGAACGCGAACCTGGCAGCGCGGCTCCAGATAGACTTCAACCCGCGAACCAAACCGGATCATCCCCAATCGCTCCCCGCGTGCCAGCGGGTCGCCCACTTTCTTCCAGAACTCGATCCGCCGCGCCAGAATGCCGGCAATCTGCTTGAACGTAACCCGCGTCCCGTCGCCTTCGATGGTGACAATGTTCTGCTCGTTCTCGGCCCCCGCGCGCGACGTAGATGCCACGTGGAATTTTCCCGGACGATATTCAACCTCGCCCACCTTCCCCCCGATGGGTGCGCGATTCACATGCACGTCGAAGAGAGAAAGAAAAATACTTACCCTCGTGCAAGCCTCGCCCTCTTCCACCACCGGCTCCACCGCGAGCACGCGGCCGTCGGCCGGTGAAACAATCGCCCCCGGTAGGCTCGGAATTTCCCGCTCGGGGTCACGAAAGAAGTACGCGACAAAGCCCGCCAGGGCCAAGCACGCTAACCCCAGCGCTGCTTGTCCCCACCACCACAACAGACCGCCCGCCAGCAGCGGAGGGCTCGCAAAAATCACTCCCGTGCGTACCATAGTTGGTCAAACCTTCATCACGCTTCCGCTTTCAGAAACGGTAACACAGCGCCGACGGGCCATCAAGCTGCCGGCGGCTCGAGCGCCCGCCGGTAGACCACCGCATCTTCAACCGGGTCGCGATAGAAGCCCGGGCGGCGATAGGCCTCGCGAAAGCCAAAGCTGCGGTAGAGCCGCCGTGCTGCCTGGTTGGAGTCGCGTACTTCGAGCCACGCGCTGCGCGCACCCTGTTCGCACGCTTGCTCTAGTGCCCCTCGCAGCAACCGTGCGGCCACCCCCCGACCCCGGTGCGCAGCCACGACGGCCACGTTCAGGATTTCCAGCTCATCCGCCGCCAGCCGCCCGCTGAGGAAGCCGGTCGGCTCCTCTCCACCCGCCACGAGAAAGACGCGCCGTTCTTCCTCCAAAAAGTTCTCATAGTCTCTGCGACTCCAGCGTGCCGCCCCGGGACTCGCTTTCTGAATCTGCAACACCGGCTCTACGTCTTCGGGCGTTCCGGCCCGTATCGTTACTTCGGCTTCCATAGCAGTTCAGCGTCGGAGCGGCGTACGTAGTTGGCTTCGAGATGCAACGCGTCGGTCACCTGCCCGCGCGCGAACTTCCTGCGCGCCCGCCGCGCTACCGCATCGGCCAGCACCGGCGAGATCCGCTCCTGCGCCGCTCGGGCAAAACCACTCTGCGCCAGAGCGGGCACAAACCGCGCCAGTTGCGGGCTGACAATCGTCGCTGCCCTGGCCTCTATTCCGTCCGCCGCCAGTGCTTCCAAGAACTCCTCCAAAGCCAGCACGCGCTCCGGCCTCCGCGCCGCCAGTTCGCCGGAGGTTTTCTCATACACGCCCCCGAAAATCTGACCGCGATAGGCATCCACGATGGGCACGAGCAAGCCCTCCGCTTGCGCCAGCGCAGACACGGCCTCAAGCACACTGACCGCCACTACCGGTTTGCCGTGCATCTCCGCCAGACCTTTGATCGTGCTCAAACCCACGCGTAGGGCCGTGAACGCACCGGGGCCGTTGGCCACGGCGTACACATCAATGTCGGAAAGCTTGAGATTGGCCTCGGCCAGCGCCTGCTGGATGTCGCGGAACAATCGCACCGAGTGCTGCTCATCACCTGGGGTGGCGACGAGCACCCGCAGGTGGTCATCGTGCAGCAGCGCCACGCTTGCCTCGCGCGTGCTCGTGTCAACCGCCAGCAGCCACATCGTGTTCCCCTCGCAAGTATACCCCGGGCGCCGAGCAGCCGCCGGTTTACAAACCGGAACCGCTTGCCCATAATGAGTCGACCCCGATGAGCCAGCCCTCTCTGACTCCGCTCATGCGGCAGTACCAGTCCATCAAGAAGCAATACCCACACGCGCTGCTCTTCTTTCGCCTGGGAGATTTCTACGAACTCTTCTACGAGGACGCCGTCACCGCGGCCCGCGAGCTCCAGATCACCCTCACGGCTCGCCACCGCGAGCGCGGCACGCCGGTGCCGATGTGCGGCGTGCCCTATCACGCCGCCGAGAACTACATCGGCAAGCTCATCCGCAAAGGCTACAAAGTCGCCATTTGCGACCAGGTCGAAGATCCCAAGCTGGCCAAGAAACTCGTCAAACGCGAGGTCGTCCGCGTGGTCACGCCGGGCACGGCGGTGGACGCAGCGGTCCTGGAGGCGAAAGAAAACAACTACCTGGTCGCCTGCCTGGCCAGCCCTCGCTGTGACGCCGTCGGGCTCGCCTACGCCGACCTCTCCACGGGCGAGTTTCGCGCCACCGAAATCGCGAGCCCCAACGCCCTCGAACGCCTGGCCGAGGAACTGCAAGTGCTCGGCCCGCGCGAGGTCATCCGGCCCGAGGCGGCCGACTTCACTGCCCGCTGCCGGCGCAACGGCTGGCAACTGAGTTTTGTTGAAACGCCGCTCGATGACTGGGTCTTCGCCGCTGACTACGGCGAGCGCCTGCTGCGCGAGCAGTTCGGCGTGGTCACGCTCGAAGGCTTTGGCCTCGCCGATAAGCCCCTGGCTACAGCGGCCGCCGGCGCTGTACTCCACTACCTGCGCGAGACCCAGCGGAGCACGCTGGCGCATCTCGACCGCATCGCCTACTACCAGCAGCACGACGCCCTGGTGCTCGACACCGTCTCGGTCTACAACCTTGAACTCGTTGAGCCGCTGTTCGGCAACGACCGCCAAAGCACGCTCCTGGCCACGCTCGATGAAACCTCCACCGCCCTGGGCGCGCGCCTGCTCAAGAACTGGCTGCTGCGGGCCTCACTTGACCGTGCCGAGATTGAGGCGCGGCTGGATGCAGTCGAGGAATTCGCCCGAGAGACCCTGGTCCGGGAGCAGATTCGCCAGGAGCTGGCCCGCGTCTATGACCTCGAGCGCCTGCTGAGCAGGTGCACGCTTGAAACCGCCCACCCGCGCGACCTTTTGGCCTTCCGTACTGCCCTGCTGCCGCTGCCGGCGCTACACCGCTTGCTCAGCCCGCTCAAGGCGGCGCGCCTCGGCCAACTCCACGCCCAGCTCGATGAGCTCACCGATCTGCGCGAGTTGATCGAGCGCGCCATCGCCGAGAATGCCCCGGCAAGCCCCAGCGAGCCCGGCATCATCAAGCGCAGCTACCACCCGGAACTCGACTCCTTGCGCGAGCTGGGCAGCCAGGGCCGGCAGTACATCGCCGAACTCGAGGCGCGCGAGCGCGCGCGCACCGGCATCGGCTCGCTCAAGGTGCGCTTCAACAACGTCTTCGGCTACTACATCGAGGTCTCGAAGCCCAACCTCGCCCGCGTCCCGCCCGACTACGAACGCAAACAAACGCTGGTGAATGCCGAACGCTTTACCACCCCCGAGCTCAAGGACTACGAGCGCAAGGTCCTGGACGCCGAGGAGAGAATCGCCGGACTCGAGCGGCGCCTGTTCGCCGAGGTGCTCCGTGCGGTGGCTGCCGAGGCGGCCCGCATCCGGCAAACGGCTGCCGTCGTGGCCCAACTCGACGTCCTCGCCAACTTCGCCCACCTCGCCGGCCAGCGCAGCTACGTTCGGCCCAGCT
>JACQTG010000193.1 GCA_016210895.1 Acidobacteriota bacterium | reverse complement strand
GGAGTGTCAGTCAGCGCCGAACAGGCTGGGACGGGCTAACAGCGGCAGGCGGAGCCGCAAAACAATGACGGGATGGGCGGGAGCTTTCATTTCCGCTTCCAACGGACGCCCTTCTTCGTGTCCTCCACAATAATACCACGGTCGGCCAGCTCCTGCCGAATTTGGACGGCGCGGGCAAAGTCGCGCCGCCCACGCGCCTCAGCGCGTTCCCGAATGCGGGCTTCAACCTCGGTATCGCTCAGGGCGGCGCCACCCGCCGGGACCAGAACAGGCTCTTCGACTTGTTGTTGATAGGCTTGCAACCGCGCCAGGTCGTCATCGGCGAGCACCCCGAAAATCCGGTCCCAGCGCTGGAGCACGTCCAGCACGGCTCCGCCATCATCCTGGCGAAACTCGCCCTGATCCATGGCGGTATTGATGTCTCGCACGAGATTGAAGAGAGCGGCGAGGGCCTCGGCGGTGTTCAGATCATCCGCCAGAGCCGCTTCAAATTCCCGCTGCGCCTGCCGCGCACGCTCGACCAGCACCGGTGTGGAGCCGGCAGGAAACTTTTCCGTTTCCAGGCGCAGGCGGAAATTGCGCAGGCGCTCGACCGACTGGGTTGCCTGATGCAGCGCGTCGAAGGTGAAGTTGAGCAGCTTGCGATAGGGAACCGAGGCCAGCAAGTAGCGAAGGGCGGAGGGCTTGTAGCCGCGCGCCACCAGGTCCCGCAGAGTGTAAAAGTTCCCCTTCGACTTGGCCATCTTCTCCCCGTCCACGACCAAGTGCTCGGCGTGCAACCACACGTTGACAAACTTCTCCCCTGTGGCCGCCTCGCTCTGCGCAATCTCGTTCTCGTGATGGGGAAAGACGAGGTCGACACCTCCGGTGTGAATGTCAAAGTGCGGCCCCAGATACTTCATCGACATCGCCGAGCACTCGATGTGCCAGCCCGGACGGCCGCGCCCGATACGCGTCTCCCAGGAGGGTTCGCCCGGCTTGGCCGCCTTCCACAGGGCGAAGTCGCGCGGGTCGGTCTTGGCGTACTCCTCCACGTCCACGCGCGCCCCGGCGCGGATGCCGTGGAGGTCAATCTTGGACAGCTTGCCGTAGTCGGCAAAGCGGGCGATGCGGTAGTAGTAGGAATCATCGCTGCGATAGGCGTACCCCTTCTCGATCAGTCGCTCCACCAGCGCCACCATATCGTCGATGTGCTCAGTCGCCCGCGCCAGAACTTCCGGCGTCTCCAAGTTGAGCAAACGGGCATCGGCGAGGAAGGCGTCGAGATACTTATCGGTATACTCACGCAGGCTCAGACCGGCGGCGGCGGCGTTGGCGATGGTCTTATCGTCCACGTCGGTAATGTTCATTACGTGGTGGAGCTCGTACCCCAGGTAGCGAAAGAGGCGGCGGAGAATATCCTGAAACACGAATGTTCGGAAGTTGCCGATATGAGCGTACTGATAGACCGTGGGGCCGCAGGTGTAGATGCGCACCCGGCGCAGCTCGAGCGCCCGGAACGCCTCCACCTGCCCGGTCAATGTGTTGTGAAATCTAATCTCCACTCAATCCACTCCGCACGCGGCCTGAACCCAAGCATTCTAGGTGTCGCATGAAAACAGGTCAAGGAAGCCCCAGCAGGCGCGTTCACAGCGTCAGTAGAGGAAAAGTTTTTGTTGCTGCTTTACAGCAGGGGTGGGCTGTGCTAGGCTCGCGCCTGTCCGCATCCCAGCGCCTGATCGGGCTAGGTGAAAGACCCGAACGTTCCTCAGAGCTCGGCTCCCCCAACTCATCCTGCGGGTATCGCGTGCCAGGAGGCAGGCTTGCTGCGACTGCGGAAAGTTGAACTCCACGGCTTCAAGTCCTTCAGCCGACGCACCACCATCAGCTTCAACGGCACGGGTATTGCCGCCGTCGTCGGTCCCAACGGCTGCGGCAAGTCCAACATTGCCGACGCCATTCTCTGGGTGCTGGGCGAGCAGAGCCCGCGCACCCTGCGCAGCGGCCGAATGGCGGATTGCATCTTCAACGGCACCGCCACCGAACCGCCGACCAACTTGGCCGAGGTAACCCTGACCCTCCTGGACCCGGCCGCCACCTCTCCGCCTCTGGTCGCCGAGCCCGCTCGAGCGGCCGACGGCGAGGAGAAAGTTCAAGGTGACGAGCCCAAGCGGAAGAAGAACCGGCTCAACTTGAAGATTCTTGCCGGTGAAGTGGTGGTGACGCGGCGGCTCTATCGCTCCGGGCAAAGTGAATACTACCTGAACGGAGAGCTGTGCCGGCTGCGCGACATCCAAGAGCTCTTTATGGGTACGGGGCTGGGACCCGAATCTTACGCCATCATCGAGCAGGGCCGTATCGGGCAGATCCTATCCTCGCGGCCCACCGACCGGCGTGCCCTGATTGAAGAAGCTGCCGGCGTGAGCAAGTACAAGACCAAGCGGCGGCTCGCTCAAGCGAAACTCGAGTCGGCCCAGCACAATCTGCTCCGGCTGAATGACATCTTCGAAGAAGTCACACGACAGCTGAACTCGCTGAAGCACAATGCCTTGCGTGCCCTGCTCTACCAGCAGCTCAAGAGCGAAAACCAACAGCTTCGACGACGCTTGCTCGCGAGCCGCTTCACCGCCCTGCAGGCCGCCGAGACACAGGCGGCAGCACAGCTCGACGAGAACGCCCGAGAACTTGAGCGTCTGGCTGGCGATATGCAGATTTGAGATCAGGCCCATGTGCAAACCGAGTCTCGCCGATCCTAACT
>JACQTG010000192.1 GCA_016210895.1 Acidobacteriota bacterium | reverse complement strand
GTGCGAGCGGAAAAGGCCAACTCGGAAGTTGCCCAGCTATTTACCGCCTCGAAGGAGTACGGCTTGGCGCACGTGGAGCAGATTGCTGCCGAAGCCGCCGAGCGGTTGAACCTGCCGGCGGCCGGCCTGGCCCACTACCTGCGCCAGAACATGCACTACTCGTTGGACGACGAGGCCCGGGCCGGGCTAGAATCCTTTTTTCACTCTGCGCATGAGTTGGGGTTGATTCCGCAGGTCAGGCCACTGGAGTTCATCTCGAGCTGAAGGCGAGGGTTCGTTCCATGGGACTTTCCCGAGAAGAAGCGCTCGACCTATTCCGCGCGGACGATTTCATCGGCCTCGGCTTGGCGGCCGACCAGGTGCGCAAGCGCTTCCACGGCGACAACATCGTCACCTATCAGATTGACCGCAACATCAATTACACCAACTTCTGCACCGAGTATTGCTCCTTCTGCGCCTTCTATCGCCCGCTGGGCTCGCCCGAGGGCTACCTGCTCGACTTCGAAACCATCTACCAGAAGATTGACGAAACCCTGGCTCTGGGCGGCACCGGCATCCTGATGCAGGGCGGCCTGCATCCCGACCTGCAGATCGCCTACTACGAAAACCTGCTCCGCTCGATCAAACGGCGCTACCCGCAGCTTCACCTGCACTGCTTTTCCGCGCCTGAAGTTCTGAACATCGCCGAGGTCAGCGGCCTGAGCCTGCGCGACACCATCGCCCGGCTGCGCGACGCCGGGCTCGACTCCATCCCTGGCGGCGGAGCGGAAATCCTCGACGACGAGGTTCGCCGGCGCATCAGCCGCCTCAAATGCACTACCACCGAATGGCTCGACGTTCATCGCACCGCGCATGCTCTCGGCCTGCGCACCACGGCCACGATGATGTTCGGCTGCGGGGAAACCCTCGAGCATCGCGTCAGCCACTTCGAGCGCATCCGGCAGTTGCAGGCCGACACCAGCGGCTTCACCGCCTTCATTCCCTGGATCTTCCAGCCCGCGCACACCTCGCTCGGCCGCAGCCATCCAGAAGAGGCGACGGCGGTGGATTACCTGAAGACGCTGGCCATCGCGCGCCTCTACCTCGACAACATCGAGAACCTGCAGGCCAGTTGGCTGACTCCTGGCATCAAGATCTGCCAGATTGCCCTGCGCTTCGGGGCCAACGACGTGGGCAGCATCCTGATTGAGGAAAACGTCGTCGCCGCCGCCGGCTGCACCAACCGTACCAACGAGCATGAGTTGCGCCATATCATCCGCGACGCTGGCTTCATCCCCGTCCAGCGGGATACCCTCTACCGCGCCTTCTTTCTCCGCTACAACTGAGGGAGTTCCCCGGGCAAGGGCCTGGGCGCTTGGCGCAATGCAACCTGGGAGTTTCCAATGGGCAAGTACACGGACAAGAAGGAATTGTTCGATAACCTTGCAGCGGAGTTTTTTGAATCGAAGGGCGGCGAAGTGAAATTGCTTGGTGGCCCCTTGGCAGACCTAGCAAGCTGGCACCCCCCTATGCCTCTCCGTAACACTAGTGCCGGACAGACTTCAAGGTCGACTTTCCTTGGCTTGTCTGGAATCCGCATCATCTGAACCTCAGGGGCTAAAGCCCAGATCCCTTGTTGTCCAGGATTCGGCACGGCTGAAGCCGTGCCCTGTCGAACTTACAGTCACGCTCGCAGGTTTAGGCGGGCCAGGGCCTCAGCCCTGACGTTCAAGCGGCACGGCCGAAGTGGGGGCGTGACGGCAGGCTTGTTTCACCGCCAGCCGACGGGGTGGGCGGGGCGAGAAAATCGCTAGTCCTTGGCTTTCGGGCGGATGAGAAGTTCGACTTCCTCGCCTTCCGGGAGGTCTAGCGGTTCGCGGGGTTTGAGGATGCCGGCCTCGTAGACTGCCCGAACCTCTACTACCCTTCCAGCCTCCGGGTGCTGAGCACCTCTTCCGGACTCAGTAGTTCTTCTCGCTGGTCGCGGGGAACCGGCCACAGGTCGCCCATCCAGGGCGGCGTTGGCCAGCCGGTCGGCTTCGCGGGTGTGCGCGCGGGGAACCGCTTCCACGCGGAACGAATCTAGCCCGGCGACCAACTGCTTGGCTTCCTCGTGCAGCGGCTTGAGCTCCGGACTGCGCACACGATAGGCGCCGGTGAGCTGCCGGGCGAGGAGCTCTGAGTCAGTCCGAATGGTCAGCTTGCGCCAGCCCTGGCTGCGGGCGTAGCCGAGGGCGGCGAGCAACGCCCTGCACTCCGCCACGTTGTTGGTCGCGTTCCCCAGCCGTTGTCCCAGCTGGGCCAAGACTTTCCCGCGCGCGTCCTTGAACACGACCCCGTAAGCCGCCGGGCCGGGATTGCCGCGCGCCGCACCGTCAATGATGGCCAGAACCTCGACTGGCCCGCGTTTGGCTTTGGTCCCAGGCGATGAGGTGCGAGTCATTCTGCGGCTACTGGTTGGCGGGGCTGGCTTCGACCGGCTGCGTGGCGGGGTACGGCGGCGGCAGGTAGTAGAGGATGCGGTGGCAGGAGTCGCAGAGGATGATCTGGTCGTTGCGCTTGAGCTCGCTGAAGACCTGGGGACGAATGCGGACCAGACACACCTGGCAGATTTCCTCCCGAGCCTCGGCCAGGGCCACGCCGCCATGGGCGCGGGCGATGCGGTCGTATTGCTCGAGCAGCTCGCTCTCAATGGCGGTGCGGAGTGATTCCTGCTCGCGGGTAAGCTCGCCGGCCTCGGCCTTGCCCTCGCTCTGCTCGGCTTCGAGCTCCTTCCGTGCGCGGGCTACCTCGGCTTCCACCTTCTTGACTTCCTCCTCGCCGGCCCTGACCTCCTGTTCGAGTTGGTCGGCAGCGATCATGGCTTCGAGCTCCTTGTCCTCCCAGGTGCGCTTTTCCTGCTCGGCGGTTTCGATCTCCTGTTGCAGGGCGCGGTAGGCCTCGTTCGACTTCACCTCGTAGAGCTGGTCCTTATATTTGCGAATCTTTTCGTCCAGCCCCTGCACTTCTAGGTCAAACTTTTTGCGGTTCTTCAGGCTCTCGGTGAGCTGGTCACGGCGGGCCTGCTGGGCGTCGTGGGTTTCGCGGAGTTGGTGGTCGAGGGTGGCGAAGCGTTCCGGAAACTGGTCAATCTGGTGGTTTACCTCCCGCAGGCGGAGGTCGACGCGCTGCAACTCAATCAGACGGTTGAGGTCCTCGAGCATCCGGCGGCTCAATCGGGCGAGGCTTCCGGTTCATGGGGAATTTGCCCTCGAGAGCAAAATCTTAGCACCCTGCGCGGCCAGCGTCTACCCACTCCGACAAGGCTGGCTACTGGCGGGACTGTTTTTTCGCCAACTCATTCCGCCACCACTCGCGGGCGCTGTTGATGGCGCGCTGGTTGGCGATGGGGGAGCGGCCGAGCTCGTACTTGAAATCGCGCCCCGTGATTTTGGCCAGCGCAAGCAACGCCTCGTCGCTGACGTAGTATTGCTTCGCCGGGTCGTAGAGCCCGCTCCAAGTAACGTAGTTGCCCGGCGGCAGGCGCCGGCCGTCGGTCAGCTTGCTGAGCAGCAGCGGAATGATGCGCGTGTCGCCCGGTTGGCTGAGCTCGCCCAGCGCGTGCAGGAAGCGCGCCGTCTTGAGCGGCGGCAAGTAGCCGCGCTCGAGGTAGCGAATCATCTCATCCACCAGCTTGCGCGTGTCCAAACCGCGTGCCAGCCGACCCAACTCAATACCCACACTACGCTTCGGCACCAGCCGCCGCGCCAGCTCGTGGATGCTTTCCGTGTCGCCGGCGGCGAGTAAGCGCTCCAGCACTCCCCGTTGCTCATCCGGCCCCATCCCGTCGAAGCTTTCCTCGAAAGTGCCGCGCGGCTCTCCGGGCTCGTATTCCAGCTCGATCTTGGTCAGCGTCGTGTTACCCGCCTCGACCGTGACCGTGCGGGTAGGCTGGTTCGGCCACGGCTTCTTCGCCACCTCGAGGGTATAGCTCCCCGCCGGTAGGTCGGTGAAACAGAAGCCGCCCCGGTCATTCGTCAGCGCGGAGACGACCGGCTCAGCCGCGCCGACGGCAATTAACGCCACTTCTGCCTCGAATACCTGCGTCTGGCTCTCCTCGAACACAACTCCGCACAGGTTTCCTACCGGCCCGGCGGCGGTCGGGACTTGCCCATAGGACACGAACAGCCCGCCGAGGATAATCCCGGCCAGTGCAAGCAAGCGTATTGCCCCACGACGCAGCATCGGAAGCTCTAGACTAGCAGAAACAGCACCAGGGTCGAAAGCAGGGCATTCAGCAGGAAGGTCATCACGCAGTAGCCCATGATGTCGCGCACGCCCAGCCGGGCGATGGCCAGGATGGGCAGGGCCCAAAAGGGCTGGAGCATGTTCGTGCTCTGGTCGCCAAAGGCCACGGCCATCGCCGTCACCGCCGGCGACACCCCCAACTCCAGCGCGGCGGGCACCATAATCGGCCCCTGCACCGCCCACTGGCCCCCGCCCGAGGGAACAAACAGGTTGATGAGCGCGGCGGAGACGAAGGTGAAGAAGGGAAACGTTGTCGGGCTCGAGAAGGAAACAAACCACTCGGAGACCAGCCCCGCCAGACCGGACCCCTGCATCATCCCCATGATGCCACCATAAAGCGGATACTGGAGCGCCAGCGGCCCGGCCACGCGCGCCGCCTGGTTGAAGGCCTGGATGTACCGGATCGGCCGCTGGTAAAGCGCCAAGCCAAGAAGGAAAAACAGCAAGATGATGACGTTTAAATCGAGCGCGAAGCCCGCGCGCAGGAAGTGGCCGACCAGGTAGGCAGCTCCCAGCGCCACCAGCGCCAGCGTTACCAGACGGCTCTGTTCCAGCCGTGTGGCGGGTGTGGGGGCGCTGAGCGTCTCTGCCCCGGGCCTATCGGACTCGACTTGCTCGGCTTCGCTCGGCGCCAGCAG